>JAJZVE010000625.1 GCA_021845835.1 Pseudomonadota bacterium
GTTGGCTACCAGTTGCCGGCCGCGTATCTGAAGCCACTGCCTCAGCCAGCGGTCGCCGCCACGACGGTTCCGCAGCGCGAGGGGCCGCCGCTGTGGCAGGCAATGTGGCGCGCCAGGATCGGTCAGATTGGCGTGCTGAGTGCCGCACTCGTGCTGCTGACCGGCATCTTCTTCTTCCAGGACGCGCTGGCGAAGCGGCCGGTGCTGTACGACCGGCTGCGCTTCGGCTTCCTTGTTTTCACGCTGGTCTGGATCGGCTGGTATGCCGACGCCCAGCTTTCCGTGGTCAACGTGCTGGCGTTCTTCGATGCGCTGCGCGGCGGATTCCGCTGGGACTACTTCCTGATGGCGCCGCTGATCTTCATTCTGTGGTTCGCGACGGCGACGTCCATCCTGTTCTGGAACCGCGGCGCGTTCTGCGGCTGGCTCTGCCCGTTCGGCGCGATGCAGGAACTGCTAAACCGCGTCGCGAAACTGCTGCGCATTCCGCAACTGCGCGTGCCATTCTTCCTGCATGCGCGGCTGGTGGCGCTGAAATACGTGATATTCCTGGTGCTGTTCGGCATCTCCCTCTCGTCCCTCGGCACGGCCGAGCAGGCGGCCGAAGTGGAGCCGTTCAAAACCGCGATCATTCTTCACTTTTCCCGCGGCTGGCCGTTCGTGCTCTATGCCGGCGCGCTGCTTGCCGCCAACATGACGATCGAGCGGTTTTTCTGCCGCTATCTCTGCCCGCTCGGGGCGGCGCTGGCGATCCCGGCGCGCCTGCGCATGTTCGACTGGCTGCGGCGCTATCGCGAATGCGGCAACCCGTGCCAGCGCTGCGGCAACGAGTGCCCGGTGCAGGCGATCCATCCCGAGGGGCACATCAACCCCAACGAATGCATCCAGTGCCTGCACTGCCAGATGCTCTACCACCACGACCAGAAATGCCCGGTGATGATCCAGCGCCGCCTCAAGCGCGAGAGATACGCCGCAGTGGCGCCGCCCGCGCTGCCGCCCCGGACGAAGGTCCCGACCGGCAGAGCCGACGCGAGCGTGCCGTGACTGAACGCCGTCATGACGTGAACCGGCGCCCCCCTGGCGGACGGCGCCTACAGGAGCGAGAGAGATGAGCGACAACGACCGCAAAGCCGAGACCGACGCAGCCCTCCCTGTCGGACGGCGGGGCCTGCTCGGCACGACCGCGGCGGCAGCCGCACTGGCCGGACTGGCCGGCGGCGCCACGTCGGTCGCATTGGTGCGCGAGGCGCTGGCGCAGAACCGCAAGACCCAGAACGCCGAGGTGAAGCCCGGCGATCTCGACGAGTATTACGGCTTCAACAGCAGCGGTCAGACCGGCGAACTGCGCATCCTGGCGATGCCGTCAGGACGTGAACTGATGCGCGTGCCGGTATTCAACCGCGACAGCGCCACCGGCTGGGGCCTGACCAACGAAAGCCGAAAGATCCTTACCGAAAACCTGCTTCCGGCCACGCGCAAGTTCCTTGAAACGCGCGGTGGTTGCTTTGTGAATGGCGATCTGCACCATCCGCACATGTCGTTTGCCGACGGCACCTATGACGGCCGTTACATCTTCGTCAACGACAAGGCCAATTGCCGGGTGGCGCGCATCCGCTGCGACGTGATGAAGACCGACAAGATCATCGAAATCCCCAACGCCTCCGACATCCACGGCCTCCGCCCGCAAAAATATCCCCGCACTGGCTATGTGTTCGCCAACAGCGAGCACATCATCCCGATCCCGAACGACGGCCGCGTGCTGCACGATCCGAAAAACAACTACTGGTCGGTCTATACTGCCATCGACGGTGACACGATGAAGGTTGCGTGGCAGGTGCTGGTGGACGGCAATCTCGACAACACGGATGCCGACTACCAGGGCAAATATGCGTTCTCTTCTTGCTACAACCCGAACAAGGGCACAACGCTGCAGGAGATGACCGACCACGAGCAGGCGTGGGCCGTCGTGTTCGACCTCAAGCGTATCGAGAATGCCGTGAAGAATGGAGACTTCAAGGAGATGAGCGGCGTGCCGGTGGTGGATGGACGCCACGGTTCGAAATACACCCGCTACATCCCGATCCCGAACTCACCGCACGGCGTCAACACTGCGCCAGACGGCATTCACGTCGTCATCAGCGGCAAGCTGTCGCCCACGGTCAGCGTGATCGATGTGCGCAAGCTCGACGATCTGTTCGAGGACAAGATCAAGCCGCGCGATGTGATCGTCGCCGAGCCGCAGATTGGCCTTGGCCCGTTGCACACCGCGTTCGACGGACGCGGCAACGCCTATACGACCACGTTCATCGACAGTCAGATGGTGATGTGGAACATTGACGCGGCGAAGCGCGCCTTCGCCGGCGAGAAAGTCGATCCGATCATGCAGAAGATCGACGTACATTACCAGCCTGGCCACAACCACAGTTCGATGGGCGAGACCAAGGAAGCAGACGGCAAGTGGCTCGTGTCTCTCAACAAGTTCTCCAAGGACCGCTTTCTTCCGGTTGGCCCGCTGCATCCCGAGAACGACCAGCTCATCGACATCTCCTCGGGCAAAATGGTGCTGGTCGCCGACCACCCCGCGTTTGCCGAGCCGCATGATATGCTGATCGTGCATCGCTCCAAACTCAATCCGCTGATGGTCTGGAAGCGCGATGACCCGATGTGGGATGATATCCGCAAGCAGGCCGCGAAGGATGGCATCAAGCTGGAGGAAGCGGCGGACGTGATCCGCGACGGCAACAAGGTGCGCGTCTATATGCACTCGAACGCGCCGCAGTACAGCCTCGACAAATTCGAGGTCAACGAGGGTGACGAGGTGACGGTGGCGGTCACCAACATGGATGACGTGGAAGATCTTACGCACGGATTCACCATTGTCCGGTACGGGGTGGTGATGGAGATCTCTCCTCTGCAGACGTCATCGGTAACTTTTATCGCCGATCGGCCTGGCGTGCATTGGTGGTACTGCCAGTGGTTCTGCCATGCACTGCACATGGAGATGTCGGGGCGGATGATCGTGCATCCGAAGTCGGTCTGACCATGCGTTCCGCGCGCGCCATGCTGCTGGCTGCTGCTTTCGCCGGCCTGGCCGGCACCGCGGCGCGCGCGGTCGATATCGACGTGCCGGCCGGCGATGGGCTTGCCGAGGCGATCGGCCGGGCAATGCCGGGCGATGCGCTGCACCTTGCGCCCGGGCTGCACCGTGGCCCGGTCGAGATCGCAACGGCGGGTCTTGCGCTGCTAGGCGCTCCCGGCGCGATCGTCGATGGCGGTGGCAAGGGCAGCGCGATCACCCTCGCGGCACCGGATCTGGTGCTGCGCGGGCTGATCATCCGCGGCTCTGGTCTCAGCCTGATCGATAAGAACTCGGGCGTTTTCGTCGGACGCGCGGCCGACCGCGCGCTGTTGCAAGGCAACAGGTTCGAGGAGGATCTGATCCCGGTCTATCTTGATGGGCCGCACGACGTCATGGTGCAGGGTAACCGCATCGTAGGACTGCGCCGACTGCGCCTCAGCGAACGTGGCCCTGCGGTGTCGCTGTGGAACACGCCGGGCTCGCAGATTATCGACAACAACATCAGCGATGGCCGCGACGGCGTGTTTTCGGTTACCAGTCACGACAACGTGGTACGCGGCAACCATTTCCATGACCTGCGTTTTGCCGTGCATTTCATGTACACCAACAACAGCACCGTTGCCGACAACATATCGGTCAGCAACGACATCGGATACGCAATG
>JAJZVE010000626.1 GCA_021845835.1 Pseudomonadota bacterium
CCTCGCCGCGCGGCTTGGGCTACGTCGTCAGGCCCGGTCCTTCCGCGGCACATGTCCTGCCTGCGGCTATGCCGGGACCTTCAGCCGGCGCCCGGGGCGCGGCGACCGTGTGCTGTTCGCCTGCGCGTCCTGCGGCGACCGTGACGCCATCGCGGATGCGATGCAGCGCGTGGCCGGCGGCGACGCGCTGCCGGGGCCGCACCGCGCGCCCGATCCGCAGGACATGCAGGCGGCTCGCGCCCGCCGGCAGGCGGCGGCGCTGCGGCTGTGGCACGGCAGCGAAGCCGCCGCCGGCACCATCGCCGAGGCCTACGTAACCGGCCGTGCGCTGCCCGGTCTGGCAGCCTCGGCCGCGCTGCGGTTCCGCGGCGACTGCTCGCACCCGGAGGGCGGCCGGCTGCCGGCGCTGGTGGCGCTGGTGGCGGATGCGACCGGCCAGCCGCTCGCCGTGCATCGGACCTATCTGCGGGCGGACGGCAGCGGCAAGGCGTCTGTCGAGCCGCAGAAGGCGACGCTCGGCCCAGTCTGGGGCGGTGCCATCCGCCTCGATCCCGTGGCGCCAGAGATGGTCATTGGCGAGGGCATCGAGACATCCGCCAGCGCCGGCCGGCTGCTCGGCCTGCCGGCCTGGGCGGCGATCAGCGCCGGCAACCTGGGCAGTGGCCTGGTGCTGCCCGCCGACGTGCGCAGCGTCATCGTCGCCGCCGATGCCGACGAGCCGGGCGAGCGGGCGGCGCGCGAGGCGGCGTTGCGATGGTCCGCCGAGGGACGGACGGTGCGGATCGCCCGCCCGGACCATGCCGGCCAGGACTTCAATGACGTGCTGCGCGCCCGCGCGGAGGTGGCATGATGCCGGAAGGGTTCACCGTCACGGCCGCCGATGTCGGCGGCGAAACTGCCGATCCCGAAACGCTGGCGCATCCCGACATGAGCGTGCTGCGCCAGCATCGCCGGCCGCCGCCGGCGTTGCCGCTGGACGTGTTCGGTGCCGCGTGGCGCGACTGGATCGAACGCAACGCCGAAGCCGCCGCCTGCCCGCCGGATTACGTCGCCGGCCCGCTGCTCGGCGCCGCCTCGGCGCTGATCGGCAATGCCCGTTGGGCGCAGGCGACGCAGGGATGGGCCGAGCCGCCGCATCTGTGGTGCGCCTCGGTCGGCGACTCCGGCTCCGGCAAGTCGCCCGGCGCGGATGCGCTGATGCGCCATGTGCTGCCAGCAATCGAACAGCGGATGCTCGGCGACTTCCCGGAACGCCTGCGCGACTGGCGCGCCGCCGCGGCCGGCCATGAAGCCGCGGCCGAGCGTTGGAAAGGCGAGGTGAAGGAGGCGACGAAACGCGGCAACCCGCCGCCGCTGCCGCCTGACGGGGAGGCGCCGGCCGAACCGCAGGCGCCGCGCCTGCGCCAGTCGGACGTGACGATTGAGCGGGTGGCGACGCTGCTGGCATCGGCCGCGCCCAAGGGGCTGCTGGTGACACGGGACGAACTGGCCGGCTGGCTGACCGGCATGACCAGCTACAACGAAGCCGGGCGCGCGTTCTGGATCGAAGCCTATGGCGGCCGGCCGTATCGCGTCGAACGCCAGAAGCATCCGCGGCCGATCGAAATCCCGCGCCTCGCCGTCGCCGTCTGCGGCGGCACACAGCCCGACAAACTCGCCGAACTGATGCGGGAAGCGGATGACGGACTGCTCGCCCGCTTCGTGTGGTTCTGGCCGGACGCGACGGCGTTCCGTCTCGGCTGCGCCGGTTCGCACGTAGAATGGGCCACAGAAGCCCTTGATAAGTTGAGAGTTCTTGATTTGTTCTCGGAGACCGATAAGGCGCTTGCCCGCCCAGTCATGGTGCCGCTGGCGGCGGCGGCGCTGCCGTCCCTGGAAGCATTCGCCTGCGACATGCAGGACCGGCAGCAATCGGCCGGCGGCCTGATGCGCTCCGCGCTGGGCAAGGCGCGCGGGCTGGCGCTGCGGCTGTCGCTGGTGATTGAGTTCCTGTGGTGGTGCGGTGAGAAGGAGGTGTCGGCGGCGCCGGAGGTCATCCCGGAAGCGGCCTTCGCTGCCGCCGCATATCTGGTGGCGGACTACCTGATGCCGATGGCCGAGCGGGTCTATGGCGACGCCGCCGCCCGGCCGGCGGATCGCAACGCGGCGACGCTGGCACGCTGGATCGTCAAGGAACGGGTGCAGGAAGTCCATGTCCGGCACCTGCAACGCGAGGTGCGCTTGCCGGGCCTGGGCGATGCGGAGACCATCAAGGCTGCCGCGGCGGTGCTGATCGAAGCCGGCTGGCTGACGCCGCCCGTGATCGGGTTCGGCGCCGCCAGCCGGGTTCTCTACACCGTCAACCCCAAGGTGACGGAGGGCAGCGCATGAGCCGCTGGCAAGCCGCGTTCGCCCGCTCTGCCGCCCTGACACCTTTGACACCTGATGACACCTGTGCGCCGCCGGATGGCAGGCACGATCAGGTGTCGCGAGGTGTCCAAGGTGTCATTGGGCCGGATAGCCACGGAACGCCGGGCGCGGCGCCGCAGGTGTCATCAGGTGTCACAGGTGTCAGCCCCTCGCCCGCGCTGGATATCGCCTCGCCCGAACAGGCCGCGGCGGAGCGGGCGGACCACGCGGCGGCCGTGGCGGTTGCCAGCCTGCCGGCGGGGACGCGGTCGATCCCGGCGGACGGCTACGCCCGCGCCGCCCTGCAACGCCCGCCATCATGGTTCGCCGACGCGCCGCACCGACCAACAGCGGGGGCGTGGTGCTCCTGCTGCCGCGGGCAACGCTGGTGGTCGCGCGACGGGCGCGGCTGGTGCTGCATGAGCTGCCACCCGCCGCCGCCCGCGCTGCCCGGCCAGGGCACGCGCATCAGGGAAGCGCGGACGTGACGCGCGCTGAGCTTCTCCGCTTGCGCGAACGCGCGTGGGAACTGGACGCCCGTGCGCGAGACTTCCGGAGAGCCGGCCTTGAACGCTTCGCGGCCGAGGCGGCGGCGCAGGCGCGGCGCCTGTACGCCGAACTGGTCCGGGACGCACGCGGACGGCCCTGGTGCCTGGCGGCGACGGTGGCGCAGAACCGCGACGCTGCGCCACCTGAGAACAGGAAAGCTGTGGACGGGAGGGGCCGGGATGCCGATGCGGCGCCGCTCGGCAGTCCGCATCCGGCGCCGCCGGAGCCGGGGACGGTGAACTGAGGCGCCGCCTGCCAGCAGGCGGTATCAGGGCGTCAGGGCAGTCCTGGCATGGCTGGGGTCAGCGCCAAGCAGGCAGTCGGGCGGCGGCATGGGCGCCTTGCGTGGCCGCGTGTGGGCGCCTACGCGGTCGGGCAGAAGTCTCGGTGGCAAGGCAGGACCGACGGGCGCGCCGGGGTCAGCCACCTGCGTTTCGGCCGAGGCTTCAGGGAGCGCGCTGCCCGGAGACTTGCCGGCGCACTCCCGGTCTGCCCGACCTCGATCATGGCTCCCGATTGCCAGCAGCAGACTCGCCACCCTGCGCATCCCACAATGCCACGACCCGGCCGATCAGGCGGTTGACCTGCCGCGTGATCCACGGCCCCACGCCCGGCTGTACAGCATCGTCGGGTCGGAGCTTCGGTGCCGACGGGTTGGCGATCAGCCAGTCGGTCAGCAGTGGGTTGTCGCGCAGTGCCGGATTGGCCTGGAGCAGCGCCGCCCGTTGCTCCCAACTGGAAAGATCGGACTCCACTGTCCAGGGCGGGACGCCAAACTGCTGTGAAAGTTCCACCG
>JAJZVE010000627.1 GCA_021845835.1 Pseudomonadota bacterium
GCCGACTGCGTGCCGCCGGAGCGACGCCCGCGTGCCCTGTCCGCCGTCATGGCGGGCGGGGTGTTCGCCGGGGTTCTCGGCCCGCAGCTTGTCACCTACACGATGGCCCTGTGGCTGCCCTACATGTTCGCCGCCACCTTCCTCGCGCAGGCGGCCGTGGCTGCGGTCGCCGCCGTCATCCTGCTCGGCGTCCGGCTGCCCGCGCCGACGGCGGCGGAGGTCGCCGGCGGCCGTCCGCTCCGTGTCATCGCGCGCCAGCCGCGCTTCTTCGCCGCCGTGGTCTGCGGGGTGGTTTCCTACATGCTGATGAACTTCCTGATGACTGCGGCACCGCTGGCGATGCGGATCTGCGGCCTGTCGCAGGCGGACTCCAATCTCGGCGTGCAGTGGCATGTCATCGCGATGTATGCGCCGAGCTTCTTCACCGGGCGGCTGATCACGCGCCTCGGCGCGCCGCGCGTGGTGACGACGGGATTCGCCCTGATCGGCGCCGCGGCGGCGGTCGGGCTGGCAGGCGTGGATGTCGCGCATTTCTGGCTGACCCTGATCCTGCTCGGCCTCGGCTGGAATTTCGGCTGGCTGGGCGCCTCGACCCTGGTGCTCGAATGCCATCGTCCCGAGGAGAAGGCGCGGGTACAGTCGCTGAACGACTTCGCCGTGTTCGGGACGATGGTGGTCGGGTCGTTCCTGTCCGGCAGCCTGCTCACATCCTATGGATGGAGCACGGTTCTCTGGCTGTCGTTCCTGCCGCTGCCGGTGGCGGTCGCGGCTCTTGCCGTCACGACTTTGTCCCGCCCCGGTCGCACGGCCGCATGAGATGCGCAGCCCCGCACCGGCTGGAGCAGTTTCAGGCCTGACAGGTTCCGGGCCGCATGGCGGCGGCCTGGCCGGTCAGGTGCCGGTCCCTCCGGGATCGCGCAAGCCCCGGGCAGCGGGGCAGACGGTTTTCGGCGCAGGAAGGTGACGTGATGGCGCAGGGCTACGACTACATCATCGTGGGCGGCGGCTCGGCCGGCTGCGTGGCGGCAACCCGGCTGGTGCGCGACCACGGCGCACGCGTGCTCCTGATCGAGCGGGGGGCGGCCCGCGGCAGCCCGATCCTGCAGATGCCGGCCGGCTACATGAAGTTCCTGGCCCGCGAGGACTACCTCGAGATGCACCAGGCCGTGCCGCAGCCGCAGCTCGACGGCCGGGCGCCGATCGTCCCGCAGGCGCGGCTGCTCGGCGGGGGCAGCGCCGTCAACGCCATGGTCTACATGCGCGGCCAGCGCGAGGACTACGACAACTGGGACGCCTTCCTGGGCGGCGGCAGCGGCTGGTCCTACGCGGACCTGCTGCCCCACTTCACGGCCATGGAACGCAACACGCGCCTCGGCGCGCCTTTTCACGGCACGGCGGGCACGCTGACCGTGGGCGATCCGGGCCGCATCGACCCGATGGCGCGGGCCTACATGGACGCGATCCAGAGCCTCGGCGTCCCCTACAACCCCGACTTCAACGGCGCGCGCCAGGCCGGCGTCGGGCCGATGCAGCACACCTACGGGCGCGGCGGACGCAGCAGCGCCGTCAGCGCCTTCCTCAGCCAGGTCCGGCGCGACCCGCGCCTCACTCTCGTCACCGGGGCGCTCGCCACGCGGCTGATCGTGGAGAACGGGCGCGCCGTGGGCGTCGCCTATACCGCGAACGGTTCCGAAATCCTGGCGCGGGCGGGCGAGGAGGTGCTGGTCGCCGCCGGCACCTACAACACCGCGAAGCTGCTCCTGCTCTCCGGCATCGGCCCGGCTTCCCACCTGCGCGCGCACGGCATCCCGGTGGTCGCCGACCTGCCGGGCGTCGGCGAGAACCTGCAGGATCACCACGAGGTTCCCGTGATCAGCGCCGCCGTCCGGCCCATGGGCTACTACGGCCAGGACCGCGGCTGGCGCATGGTCCGCAACGGGCTGCAATACCTGCTCACGCGCACCGGCCCGGTGACCACCACCGGGGTCGAGTGCTGCGCCTTCATCGACCCGGATGGCGGCGAGCGCCCGACGATCCAGCTCTACTTCGTGCCGACCGTCTATCTCGACCGCGACGTGACGGACGTGGCCGCGACCTGGGGCTGCACGCTGACGCCGTGCCTGCTGCGGCCCAAGGCGCGCGGCACGGTGCGGCTGCGCTCGGCCGATCCCAGGGACAAGCCGCTCGTGGACAGCCGCTTCTTCGGCCATCCCGAGGACTTGCGCCTCACGCTCGCGGCGATGCGCTACGCGCGCCGGGTGCTCGCGGCCGAGCCGCTGAAGGGGCTGGTCGCGCGCGAGATGCTGCCGGGGCCGGCCGCGCAGGGGGACGAGGATCTCGCGCGCTACGCCAGGCGCATGGTCAAGACCAACTACCACCCGGTCGGCACCGCCCGCATGGGGCCGCCGGGCGACAGCATGGCGGTGCTGGACGAGCGCCTGCGGGTGCGCGGCGTGGAGCGGCTGCGGGTGATCGACTGCGCAGCGATGCCCTTCATCCCGTCGGGCAACACGAACGCGGCCGCGCTCGCGCTCGGGTCGAAGGCGGTGGCCCTGATTCGCGGGGAGAATGCCCCGCCGGCCCCGGCGACGTGAATGGGCGTCAGGCACTCCGGCACACCGCCAGGGTGCTTTCGCGGCAGATCAGCGCCTCTTCTGCATTGACAGGGCAGGGGGGCGCCGATCCGGCAGCAGCGGTCTCCATCCTGTCCGCCGCAGGAGACAGGTTCTGCGCGGCAGGTCCATGGTGCAGAAAAATCGTCGCCGGTTCCGCCTTTCCTTTTCCTAAAGGAAGGGTCTGACGGAAACTCCGGTCATCGTCCTCGCCTCAGTCCCGCATCAACAGGGTGATGAGGCCGTCCAGCTGGTCGAGCGAGCGGTAGCGGATGCGCAAGGTGCCGCCGGCTCCCTCGGCCGCGACCGTGACCTGCAGGCCAAGTCGGGCAGAGAGGCTTTTCTCCAGCGCGGCAGTGTCCGGGTCCCTGGCGGACGTGGCGGCGGGGACAGGCTCCCGGCGGGCGGCGAGCGCCTCGGTCTGGCGGACATTCAGGCCGCGCGCGATGACCTGCAGCGCGGCCTTTTCCGGGTCCGGGTGAGCCAGCAGCGCACGGGCGTGCCCGGCGGTCAGACCGCCCGTGCGCAGTTCGGCCTGCACGCGCGGCGGCAGCTGCAGCAGGCGCAGCGTGTTGGCGATATGGCTGCGGGACTTGCCGACCGCCTGGCCGAGGGCTTCCTGCGACAGGCCGAATTCGTCGACCAGACGGCGGTAGCCCTCCGCTTCCTCGATCGCATCGAGGTCCTGGCGCTGCAGGTTCTCCACCAGAGCGGCGGCCATCGCCTCGGCATCGGCGAGCGGGCGCACCAGCACCGGCACCTCGTGCAGGCCGGCGGCCTGGGCGGCGCGCCAGCGGCGCTCGCCGGCGATGAGCTGGTAACGACCCGGCATCGCCGGATGGGGGCGGGCGAGCAGGGGCTGCAGAATGCCGTGGGAGCGGATTGAGGCGACGAGCTCATCCAGCGTCGCCGGGTCGATCGGCCGGCGGGGCTGATAGGGGCCGGGTTCCAGCGATTCGATCGGCACGCTGCGGATGCCGGCGGCGTCCGCGCTGCTGGGGGCCGCGGCCTCGCCGAGCAAGGCGGCCAGGCCACGGCCGAGGCGCGGCGGAGACTTGGCGCTCACGCCGGCGATACCGCGGACGCAGTGGCGCGCCGCTCACGGCGGAGCAGCTCGGTC
>JAJZVE010000628.1 GCA_021845835.1 Pseudomonadota bacterium
TGACGCTGGTCGCGAACACGCCGTGCTCGGCCTCGACGTTGGAGCGGGCATCGGTCCTGACGCCGAGCTCGCCGAGCAGCGGCTGCTCGGGTCCGGTGAAGCCGAGCGCCAGCAGAACCAGCTCCGCCGGCAGTTCCTGTTCGCTGTCGGGCACTTCGACCGGCACGAGGCGCTCGTTGTCGCGCTGCCAGCCGATCTGCACGGTCGTCACCGATCGGACGGCGCCCTGGGCGTCACCGTTCAGGCGCTTTACGGTCGTGAGGTAGGCGCGCGGATCGGCGCCGAATTTCGCGGCCGCCTCCTCCTGTGCATAGTCGAGCCGGTACACCTTGGGCCACTCCGGCCAGGGATTGTCCGCGGCGCGATCCATCGGTGGGCGGGCCATGATCTCGATCTGCTTCAGGCTGCTGCAGCCCTGGCGCATCGCGGTGGCCACGCAGTCGGTGCCGGTGTCACCGCCGCCGATGACCACGACGTTTCGGCCGGCGGCGTGTATCGGGTTGCGCTCTGGGCCGCCGTCAAGCAGCGCCTTGGTGCTCGCGGTCAGGTATTCCATCGCGAAGTGCACGCCCTTGAGCGTGCGGTTCGGCACCGGCAGGTCGCGGGCCTGCGTGGCGCCGGTGCACAGGACGATCGCGTCGAAGTCCTTACGCAGCAGCTGCGCCTCGACGTTCTCGCCAACGTGGGCGTTGCACACGAATCTGACGCCCTCGGCTTCCATCAGCTCGATCCGCCTCAGCACCACGGCCTTCTTGTCCAGCTTCATGTTGGGAATGCCATACATGAGCAGTCCCCCGGGCCGGTCGTCGCGCTCGAGCACCGTCACGCTGTGGCCGGCGCGATTGAGCTGTTCGGCGCACGCCAGGCCGGCCGGTCCGGAGCCGATCACCACCACTTTCTTGCCGGTGCGGCTCGCCGGCGGCTGCGGCGCGATCCAGCCCTGATCCCAGCCCTGGTCGGCAAGCGCTGCCTCGATGGTCTTGATGGCGACCGGCGGAGCGGTGATGCCGAGCACGCACGAGCCTTCGCACGGCGCCGGGCAGACCCGGCCGGTGAACTCGGGGAAGTTGTTGGTTCTGAGGAGCCGCTCGAGCGCCTCGCGCCACAGCCCGCGATAGACGAGGTCGTTCCACTCCGGAATGAGGTTGTGGATCGGGCAGCCGGAGGCCATGCCCGAGAGGAGCTTGCCGGTGTGACAGAACGGCACGCCGCAGTCCATGCAGCGGGCGGCCTGGTTGCGCAGGCGCTTTTCGTCCATGTGATGGTGGAACTCATTCCAGTCACGCACGCGCTCGAGCGGCGTGCGGTCGACCGGCAGCTCACGCAGATATTCGATGAATCCAGTCGGCTTGCCCATCGGGTACTCGGTGTGTTCAGTTTCCGCCGACGCGCGCCAGGTCGCGCGCGTTCTCTTCGAAGGCCACCATGATGGCCTCATCGCCGGAGAGGCCCTGGCTGTGGGCGCGCTTGAGCGAGGCGAGGACGCGCTTGAAGTCCTTGGGCACCACGGCGACGAACTGCGGCAGCAGCCGCTCCCAGTTGTCGAGAACGTAGGCGGCGCGGGCGCTGCCGGTGAAGTCGCGGTGCCGCTCGATCATGGCGCGCACCCGGGCGATCTCCTCCGGGTCCTCGAGCCGCTCGAGACCGATCATCTGGGTATTCACCCGCGAGGGGAACTCGCCGGCTTCGTCGAGCACGTAGGCGATGCCGCCCGACATGCCGGCGCCGAAGTTGCGCCCGGTGGGTCCGAGGACCACCACATGGCCGCCGGTCATGTATTCGCAGCCGTGATCGCCCACCGCTTCCACCACCGCGTCGACGCCGCTGTTGCGGACGGCGAAGCGCTCGCCCGCCATGCCGCGGATGTAGGCCTCGCCGCCGGTGGCGCCATACAGGCCGACATTGCCGATGATGATGTTCTCCTCCGGAGCGAACGGCGATCCGGCCGGCGGGAACACGATGAGCCGGCCGCCGGACAGTCCCTTGCCGACGTGGTCGTTGGCATCGCCTTCCAGCACGAAGGTCATACCGCGAGGCATGAATGCCCCGAAGCTCTGGCCGGCAGTTCCCTTGAAGTGGATCCGGATGGTGTCCTCGGGCAGGCCTTCCGGGCCGTATTTGCGGCTGATCTCGCTGCCCGTGATGGTGCCGACCACCCGGTTGACGTTGCGGATCGGCAGTTCCGCGCGCACTTTCTCGCCGCGCTCGATGGCGGGCCGGCACAGCGGCAGCAGCGTCGTCAGGTCGAGAGAACTCTCCAGACCGTGATCCTGCTCGATCTGACGGAACCGGCCGACCTCCTCGCCGACATCCGGCTGATAGAGGATGTGGCTGAAGTCCAGACCCCGGGCCTTCCAGTGCTCCACGGCCTTCTTCATGCGCAGGCGGTCCACCCGGCCGACCATCTCCTCCACGGTACGGAAGCCGAGTTCCGCCATGAGCTCGCGCATGTCCTGGGCGATGAAGCGCATGAAGTTGACCACGTGCTCGGGCTTGCCGGCGAACCGCTCGCGCAGCCGCGGGTCCTGGGTTGCCACCCCCGCCGGGCAGGTGTTCAGATGACAGACGCGCATCATGATGCAGCCCAGGGCCACCAGCGGCGCTGTCGCGAACCCGAACTCCTCCGCGCCGAGCAGGGCGGCGATGACCACGTCGCGGCCGGTCTTCAGCTGGCCGTCCGCTTCCACCGCGATCCGGCTGCGCAGGTTGTTCAACACCAGCGTCTGGTGCGTTTCGGCGATCCCGAGCTCCCAGGGCAGGCCGGCGTGAACGATCGAAGTCTGCGGCGAGGCGCCCGTGCCGCCATCATAGCCGCTGATCAGCACCACGTCGGCATGCGCCTTGGCGACGCCCGCGGCGATGGTGCCGACGCCCACTTCGGAGACCAGCTTCACGCTGATGCGCGCATGGCGATTGGCGTTCTTGAGGTCGTGGATCAGCTCGGCCAGATCCTCGATGGAATAGATGTCATGGTGCGGCGGCGGGGAGATGAGCCCGACGCCCGCGGTCGTGAGCCGGGTCTTGGCGATCCACGGATAGACCTTGGTGCCGGGCAGCTGTCCGCCTTCGCCGGGCTTGGCGCCCTGGGCCATCTTGATCTGCAGTTCCCGGGCGTTGACCAGGTACTGGCTGGTGACGCCGAATCGTCCGGAGGCCACCTGTTTGATGGCGCTGTTTTTCGAGTCGCCGTCCGGGCCGGGGACGTAGCGGGCCGGATCCTCACCGCCTTCACCGGTGTTGCTCTTGCCGCCGATGCGGTTCATGGCGATCGCGAGCGTCTCGTGCGCCTCCTGGCTGATCGAGCCGTACGACATGGCGCCTGACTTGAAGCGCTTGAGGATGCTCTCGAGCGGCTCGACCTCCTCTAGAGGCACCGGCTCAAAGGGCACGAACTCCATCAGGCCGCGCAGGGTGGCCAGCTTTTTCGACTGGTCGTCGACCAGCTTCGCGTAGGACTTGTATGTCTCGTAGCTGTTGGTGCGCACCGCCTTCTGCAGGCGGTGGATGGACTCGGGGTTGAACAGGTGATGCTCGCCGTCCGAACGCCACTGGTACTGGCCGCCGGTCTGCAGGCTGTGTCCGTTCGTCCTGCGGGCCGGGAAGGCCGCGCGATGGCGCATCAGCACCTCCTGCGCGATGACCTCCAGGCCGATGCCGCCGATGCGCGAGGCGGTCCAGGTGAAATACTCATCGATCACGTCCTGTCGCAGACCCACGGCCAGATCGGAA
>JAJZVE010000629.1 GCA_021845835.1 Pseudomonadota bacterium
GTTTTGGCCTTCACCGTCGAGGGCATCGACGAGGTTCGGCTCCTCCTCGATGAATACCGCCGCGCGGCACCCTCAAAGCCCTGAAATCCTCCCCGCGGTGCTCACCGGATGGATACGGATCGTTGGTTGCGGGGACACGCCACCAACTTGACTTACTGCTGACCGGCTGAGGCGCGCCAAGGTCATATACACGCGGTCGGCCGCGCCGGTGGCGCGGCCGTTCCCACGCGGCGGGGCGGGTTGGATCAGCCGACCAAGGCAAGCCGCCGCGTCTTGGCAGGAGGCGGCAGGGCGAGCGCCGGCTCCGCAACCGGGTAGCCGGCCAGCAGCGAGAGGTGCAGGGTGATCTCGCCGCCCGCCGCCATCGCCGCGGTCAGGTCGGGCGGCAGCAGCGCCTCGCCGTCGGTCCAGCGGTGGCCGTGCTCCGCCTCCGCCGCGTGGAAGCCGACCGACAGGCGCGGCTCGTCGTGGCCGATCTCCAGCGCGAGGCCCTGCTGGCGCAACACCAGCCGGCGCAGCGCCACCCCGAGCCGCCGGTGGTCGCGCCCCTGGCCCAGTTGCGCCGGGATGCCGCTGCGCGACACGAGGCGCAGCGCGCCGACGCGGTGCGGCAGCACGAAGCGCCACGCATCGCCCTCGACCGAAACCGGGTCGAGACGCCGCCGGTCGGCCAGCAGGAACACCCCCGGATCGCCGGTCAGCGCCCCGCCCGGCACCCCGGCGCGGTCGCTGAGCCGCCGCCAGATCGCCTCCACCTCCGCCCCGTCATGCAGCAGCGGCGCGCAGGGTTCCACCAGCGGCAGCGGCGGGCGCGTGGCGTGGTTGTCGAAGGCCGGATGCTCCTGGTCCTCGCGATAGGTCTCCGCCGGCGCGCCGTCGGCCAGCAGCACGTCGTGGCTGTCGAGTTCGAGGTGGTAGTAGTCCACCTGCTGCGCCTCCTCGACCCAGGCGATGCTGCGGTGGTTGACCAGTTCGCCCGCGGGCACCAGCACGCCGTCCACCAGCAGCGCGTGACCGCGCGTGACATACAGGTCGCGGCACGGCACGCCCTCGGCCAGCGCGCCGCGCCGCACCACGACCGGGCTGGTCAGGTCGCGGTTACCGGGCAGCACCACGCTGCGCCCCACCCCGACCCAGCGCAGCCGCCGCGCCGCGCCCGACAGCGTACGCACCGCATCGCCCGGACGCAGGCATTCGACCGGCACCTCGCCATCAGGCGTAGCGATGCGGGTCCCGCGCAGAAAGCAGGATGCGCTGGCGAACACTTCGGTGATGCCACCGACACTGGTCGCAGTGTAGCTGGACGCGATCAACGGCATCGAGGAAGTACGGCTCATCCTGGCGGAACACAAACAATATTCCCGCCAAAATCCTGATTCTTCCGCGGTGCTGACCGAATGGATACGGATAATGGCTTTTGCCTACCCGTCCGCATTCCTGGTGACCCTTTCGCGGATCGATGCGCCCGGTGCCGGATGCACCAGCCCATGGATGAAGGCGATCTTGCCGATCACCGCGGGTGAGAGGATGAAGGGATAGACATCGCTCTCACCCATCGAGCGATTGAGGCTGTTCATCGCGAACGTCAGCGGCAGCCACGCCTCGATCAGCGCCTCGCAGCGGCCGGCGCCGTACGGATCGAAGTTCATCTCCGCCCGCAGCGCCCCCTCCTTGTCCACGCGCGGGTTCACCCGCAGCCCGAAGGTGGCGGCGGTTTCCAGCGTATCGACGATGTGCAGGTAATGCGCCCAGGTTTCGGCGAAGTCCTCCCACGGATGGCTCGCGGCATAGGCGCTGACGAAGCGCTCCTGCCAGTTCGCCGGCGCGCCGTCCGCATAATGCCGCCGCAGCGCGGCAGCGTAGTCGGTCGTGTCGTCGCCGAACGTGGCGCGGCAGTCATCGAGGCGGCCGCCGTCGCGCACCAGCCGGTCCCAGAAGTAGTGACCGACCTCGTGACGGAAATGCCCCAGCAGGGTGCGATAGGGTTCTCCCATGGCCACGCGCCGTGCCTCACGCTGCGCGTCGTCGGCCTCGGCGAGCGCGATGGTGATCAGGCCGTTGCTGTGCCCGGTCATCACGTTCGTGCCCGACGGCGCCGGCGGATCGGCCAGGAAGTCGAAAGCCAACCCCTTTTCCGCGTCCTCGGCCTTGCTTGGCGCCGGCAGTCCCAGGCGCAGCAGCGCATAGAACAGCCGGTGCTTCGCGGCCTCCAGCCGCCGCCAGGGCGGCAGGTTTTCCGGCCGCGACAGGTCCGGCACCGTGCGGTTGTGGCGGCAGGCGCGGCAGAACGTCTGCGCCTCGTCCGCCGGCACCAGCCAGTTGCAGGCGTCCTGCGCGGCGTTGGCGCAGAAGCGGAACGCGCGGCCGCGCATCGCCAGCGGGCGCCACGCCTGACCCTCCGCCTCGGCGAGCGCATGCAGCAGCCCCTGCTCCGGGACGTAGCCCAGGCGCGACGAACAGCGCTCGCAGCGCACGTTCTCGAAATACAGGACCTGGTCGCAATTCTGGCAGCGGAACAGTCTCACGGCGTCGCCCTTGACCTGCCCGGCAGGGACGCCATGCGCCGTGGAAAGTTCCGCCCGGCTCAGACCGGCTCCCCGGCTCAGACCGGCTCCAGGTCCACCGAGACGGTCAACCCATGCGCGCCGCCGCCCAGGATCACGCCGCGCACCGGGCTGACATCGCTGTAGTCGCGCCCCCAGCCGAGCACTACGTGCTCGTCCCGCGCCACGATGCCGTTGGTGGGATCGAGGTGCACCCAGCCCGCTTCCGGCCCGGTCCAGGCGCCCACCCAGGCATGGGACTGGTCGGCCCCGCGGCGGCGCGGCTGTCCCGGCGGCGGCCGGGTGCGGATGTAGCCGGAGGTGTAGCGCGCCGGCAGGCCGAGGGCCCGCAGGCCGGCGATCATCAGATGCGTGAAGTCCTGACAGACACCCTCCCGCCGTGCCAGGATCTGACTGAGCGGCGTGGCCAGCGTGGTGGCGCCGGAGCAGAAGGTGAAGTCGCGCCGGAAGCGCGCATTCAGGTCGAGCAGCCCTTCCAGCACCGGACGGCCGGGGGGAAAGGACGCGGCGGCATAGCCACCCGCAGCGGCGTAGGCGGGAACCATGGGGCTGTCGAACAGGAACTCGGCGGCCGCGAACGCGCCGCCGCGCCGCGCGGCCGCGGCGACTCGTTCCCAGGCGGGCGTCGCGGCGGCGGGCGGCGGGGCCGCGGAGGCCACGTCCACCACCGCCTCCATCGTCACCTCGAACGCCTCATGCGGGTGGTCGAGGAACAGCCAGGTCACGTCATTGCCGAAATGATCGCATCCGTCCTCCCGGCGCACCGGGGCCGGCTCCACCAGCAGGCGCTCGCAGACCACGCGCTGCCAGGGCAGGCGGCGCGGGCGCAGATGCAGCATATGCGTCGCGAGATCGACGGGGCTGGCATAGGCATAGCGCGTGACGTGGCGGACCCGGTAGATCATGCGGCGCCCCGCAGCCGGGTCGCCTCCACCGCCGCGCCGACGCTGTGCGGCGTCGGCAGCAGCGCGAAGTAGCGCCGGCCGATGCCGTCCGACAGCACGCCGAGCGCGGCGTGCATCGCGCGCAGCCGCCCCGTCACGGCGGCAAGGGCGGCACCCTCCCCCGCCGGCGCCTCGATCACCGCCCGCGCGATGGCCTGCGCCTCCTCCAGCAGCGCCTCCGCTTCCCCCGACAGCGGCGACGGCGCCGCATGCCCGCAGGC
>JAJZVE010000630.1 GCA_021845835.1 Pseudomonadota bacterium
GGAGGCGGTGGCGGTCTGCTTCCTGCACGCCTGGGCCAACCCGGCGCACGAGCAGCGCGCCGCCGCCGCCGCAAGCGCGCGGCTGCCGCGCGCCTACGTCACCACCTCCTCCGACGTGCTGCCGGAGATCAAGGAGTTCGAGCGCTTCTCCACCACGGTCGCGAACGCGCTGGTGGGGCCGCTGGTGCGCGACTACCTGGCGCGGCTGGCGGCGCGGCTGCGCGCCGAGGGGTTGCCGGCACCGCCGCTCATCATGCATTCGCATGGCGGCGTCGCCGCGGTCGCGGAGACGATCCGGCTGGCGGCGGCAACGGCGCTGTCCGGCCCGGCGGGCGGCGTTGCGGCCGCGGTGGCGCTGGCGCGCGCCAGTGCGGCGGCGGACCTGGTCACCTTCGACATGGGCGGCACCAGCACCGACATCGCGCTGGTGCGCGGCGGCGCGGCGGCGCTGTCCACCGGGCGCACCGTCGGGGCGGCGCGGATCGCGCTGCCGAGTCTCGACATCGTGACGCTGGGCGCGGGCGGCGGCAGCATCGCCGCGGTCGGCGCCGACGGGCTGCTGCGCGTCGGACCGCAGAGCGCAGGCGCGGTGCCCGGCCCCGCCTGCTACGGCAGCGGCGGCACCGCAGCGACCGTGACCGACGCCAATCTCGTGCTCGGCCTGCTGGACGCCGGGAATTTCCTGGGTGGGACGCAGCGTCTCGATCAGGCCGCGGCGCAGCGCGCGCTGGCGGCGCTGGGGGCGTCGCTCGGCCTCGACGCGGTGGCGGCGGCGGCGGGCGTGCATCGCGTGGTCAATGCCCGCATGGCGGACGGGGTGCGGGTGGCGACGGTGCGGCGCGGCGTCGATCCGCGCCGTTCGGCGCTGCTCGCCTTCGGCGGCGCGGCCGGGCTGCACGCGACGGCGGTGGCGGCCGAGCTGGGCATGACGCGCGTGGTCGTGCCGGTGCAGGCGTCGGTGTTGTCGGCCTGGGGCATGCTGAATTCCGACCTGCGCGTGCAGGGCGTGCGCAGCCTGACGCAGACGGCGCGGGGACTCGACCCGCTGGCGCTGGCCGCCGCCTTCGCGGCGATGGAGCAGGAGGGGCGCACGCGCCTGGCCGGCTTCGGCCTGGCGATGGACTCATTCCGCTCAGCGGAGATGCGCTACGGCGAACAGGTGTTCGAGATCGAGGTGGACCTGGACGGCCTGGACCTGTCCGCCCCCGACGCCGCCGCCGCGATCGCGGCGCGCTTCCATGCGCGGCACGAGGCCCTGTTCACCTACGCCCTGCCCGACGAGGCGGTGGTGGCGGTCAGCGCCCGGCTGGCGACGCTGGCGCGGCTGCCGCCCGCCCTGGCCGTGCCGGCGCCGGCCGCCACCGGGGCGACGGCCCGGCGCGGCGTGCGGCGGGCCTGCCTCGGCGGGGCGTGGCAGGAAGTGCCGGTCCACGCCTTCGAGGCGCTGGGCGACGGCGCCAGTGTCGCCGGCCCGGCGCTGATCGACTCCGCGACCACGACGGTGCTGCTGCGGCCGGGCGAGACGGCGCGGTTCGACGCCCGCGGCTGGCTGCTGGCCACGGTGGCGTAGCGGCCGCTTCGCGGAGTATTCGGCCAGTACCGACTCGATCGCGGCGGACTGCGCGTGGCAAAGCAAGGCGCATCCGCCCGGGAACAGCTTCTGTTTGTCGCGGCCGGAACCGCCGGCGGATTTCGCCGTCAATCACGAATCAGTGACGCCTCGCGCGCGGTAAAGGCACTTTCCGATCGCGTCATACCTTTGGGCGACTTGACGGCGGCGGCGCGGCACGATTGTCTCCCTCGCCCGGCACCGCGGCCGGCCCCACGCAACGGAGGAGCTCCATCATGACCTGGCACACCCCGAAAGTCATCGAAGTCGCGCTGGGCGGCGAGATCAACTGCTACGCCTGCGCCCGCGCGAAGTGAGCCTGCCGCGCGGCGCCGCAAGGCGCCGCGCGACAGCCGGGGAGGCCAGGAATGCCGCAGGATCTGCCGGCGACGCACGGCGAGGCCGTTGCCGTGCCGCCGGACCCGCCGATGGGTCTGTTGCTGGAACTGACGCATCGCTGCCCGCTGCAATGTCCGTACTGCTCCAACCCGCTGCGGCTTGAGCGCGCCGCCGACGAGCTGCCGACCGGGACGTGGTGCGACGTGCTGGATCAGGCGGCGGCGCTGGGCGTGCTGCAGGCGCATTTCTCCGGCGGCGAGCCGATGGCGCGACGCGACCTCGTCGCGCTGGTGCGGCATGCGGCGGGACGCGGCCTTTACAGCAACCTGATCACCTCGGCGGTGCTGCTGGATGCGCCGGCGCTGGCGGCGCTGGCGGATGCCGGTCTCGATCATGTGCAGATCAGCCTGCAGGACGTGGCCGCCGCGGGCGGCGACCGCATCGCCAACTACGCCGGCGCGCACGCGAAGAAACTGGCGGCGGCGCGGCTGGTGCGCGAGGCCGGGCTGGCGCTGACGCTGAACTTCGTGGTCCACCGCCACAACATCGACCGCGTGCCGGCGATGATCGAACTCGGCGAGGCGCTGGGCGCCGGACGTATCGAAATCGCCAACGTGCAGTATTATGGCTGGGGACTGCGCAACCGCGCCGCCCTGCTGCCGACCCGCGCCGGGCTGGATGCCGCGACGGCGGCGGTGTTCGCCGGCCGCGCGCGGCTCGCCGGGCAGATGGTGATCGACTACGTGATCCCGGACTACTACGCCATCGAGCCGAAGGGCTGCATGGGCGGCTGGGGCCGGCGGTTCCTCAACGTCTCGCCGGCCGGGCGCGTGCTGCCTTGCCACGCCGCGGAGACGCTGCCGGGATTCGCCTGGCCGTCGGTGCGCACGGCGACGCTGGCGGAGATCTGGTACGGCGCGGAGGCGTTCGCGCGCTATCGCGGCACCGCCTGGATGCCGCAACCCTGCCGTTCCTGCGACCGGCGCGAGATCGACTGGGGCGGCTGCCGCTGCCAGGCCTTCGCCCTGACCGGCGAGGCCGGACGCACCGACCCGGCCTGCGCGCGCTCCCCCGATCACGCCGTGATGGCAGCGGCGGCGTGCGAAGCCGAGGCGCCGCCGCCGCCGTTCGTCTATCGCCGCATCGGCGGCTGATGCCGCCGGGCGGCATGGCGCGCCGGACGGCGCATGCACGGGCGCTGCGGGGGGAAGGGTGAGCGGGCCGAGTCGCACCAAGTCCCCTGTACTGAGCGTACCGCCCCTGCCGTGGCTTCCCTACCGATTTCCCCGTGGTAGGCTGCGTCGGCGCCATACCAGTTCCACGCGCGTGCCGTGGCTTCCCTACCGATTTCCCCGTGGTAGGCTGTCGCGTTGCTGGCCGTGATAAACAAGTCAGCCGTGGCTTCCCTACCGATTTCCCCGTGGTAGGCTCAGCCAGCGCACGCGCTGTTCGGGGGTCATGCCGTGGCTTCCCTACCGATTTCCCCGTGGTAGGCTCGACACGAACAGCACCCGCGCGCCGGCTGCGCCGTGGCTTCCCTACCGATTTCCCCGTGGTAGGCTTGCGGGGATTCGCAACCACGATCTGCATCCGCCGTGGCTTCCCTACCGATTTCCCCGTGGTAGGCTATATCGCCGTGGTCGGCCGCACCGCCTATGCCGTGGCTTCCCTACCGATTTCCCCGTGGTAGGCTCCCCGTTGTGAGGGAAACCGACCGGACGATGCCGTGGCTTCCCTACCGATTTCCCCGTGGTAGGCTCACCACGGACGCCAAGGG
>JAJZVE010000631.1 GCA_021845835.1 Pseudomonadota bacterium
GATTCAGTGCACCAAATCTCCATGCTCCTCCGGTGAAAGGCTGCGGAATTGCGTCCATTAGGCCGTGGGGGCGCGGGTGATGGACCGTGCTCACTCACAGGCGTGTTCCCGAAACTGTGGATGAAAACCCGGCTTTTCCCCAGGCACCATCGCGGCACTGTGAGTGGCCACCGGTGATAGGCTGAACCGTACCCCCTCCTGCCCGCGGTGCCTGCCTAGTTCGATGCGATATGATAACAACACGCCCGAGCGCGACAGGCCGCGCAGCGCCGCGACGAAGTCGGAGTGCCGTGCGGCACTTCCGGAACGATCACGCAGCTGGTCGAGCGACACCCACCAGCCTGTGGATATCTGCGCCGCATGCGCCCGGGCGAACAACCAGAGCCAACGTTCGATCCCGCCCATCAGCTCGAAATACCTCGGCGTGATCGCGAGCACCCGTCGTCGGATGATCGCGTCCAGCAGCCAGACGGGGACGGTGATGACGATCCCGTCGGGTGTCGTGCGCCAGGCTTCGATCCAGCGGAACGTGGCGGGGCTGCCATCGGCCGTGCCGAGTGTCGTCGTCACCTCGGTCGCGGTCAGCCGCTCCAGCGCCGCAGCGAGGCGGGCATATTGGCTGCGCCCGGTCTCGCGTTGCAGGAAGCGCAGAATCCGCCGCGCGGGCGCGATGAGCGTGGGCGTAACGCGGAGCTTCTCGTCCTGCGCCTGGATCAGTTGGGAGGTGGCCCAGAACAGGATGTCGGCGTCCCAGATCGTGGCGACGGCAGCGCCCGTCGCCGCCGGTGCCACCACCACCGAATGTCGTCGGCCCTGATAACGGATCGTTGCCACCCGCGGCGTCTTGGCCAGGCTGAACCAGGGCCAGTTCATCAGATCGACCGGTGCGCGCGGGCGGGCATGTTCCAGGATCGCCGGGAGCGGAGGCTCGGTCATCATCGGCGGGCGAACACCGCCGGGCGCCCAGGCCCGCGCGTGGTGGCGGCACCAAGGCCAGGATCGGAGGTGGAAGTCCGGGCACCGGCTTCGGCCCAGTGCTGGAGGTCTTCGAGGCGATAGACGACACGCCCGCCGAGTTTGCGATAGGCGGGGCCGGTGCCGAAGGTGCGGTGTTTTTCCAGCGTTCGGTCGGAGAGGCCAAGGAATTTGGCGGCCTCCGGTGTGCGCAGGTAGCGCTGCGGCAGGTTGGGAAGTGTTTCTGGCTGCATGGTGGTGATCCTCGGCGTCGGGCGGCCGGCAATTGGCGCGCATCGGGACGCAGGATCGGC
The DNA here is from genome assembly GCA_021845835.1 of Pseudomonadota bacterium. The sequence continues at coordinate 1,269 of JAJZVE010000631.1, forward strand.
GGGCGCCGGCGCCTTGGGGATGGCTGATGACGAGGGGTCGCTGGAATCGGCCAGGACGACAGGAAACGCGGAGACTCTGATCGCGGTGTCAGCCGGGGTACGGACTATCCCGCCCGCAAGGGACGTGGCGGACGCAGGAGCTGGAAGGCAGCGCCGTCGCGCCAGCGTCGCGCGGTGGCGAGGAGTGTGCGGATGCGACTGCGGGCGCCGCTGTCTTCCCAGGCGGCGGGCGGCTCGCCGAGCAGCATGCGATGGATGTCGCGCTCGCTCATCCCAGCCGCGGCGAGATCGAGCGCCCACGCCATGTAGGCGATCTTCAGACCGCGCGGGTGTGGCCGAGGCGGTGAGCTGCGCGGTGCCGGCGACACCCGGGGCCGGGCGGCGAACTGCCAGAAGGCGCGCGCCGCTTCCAGGCGCTCCTTGTGCCAGGCATCCCACGGTATGACAGGTGTCAGGATCGCTCCTCGTGCCGGCGGGTCGGGACCAGGCAGCAGCAGGTGGTGACGGGTGCCGGGGTTGGGCGCGACGATCACGTGGTAGCCATCCGGCGTCGGCCGCCCGAGAAAGGGTGCGCCCCACCGCTCCGGCTCGAACCGGACCAGGGGAGTCGTTCCGGAATCGTTATCCAAGACCCGCGCGCGCACGATCCGGGCCGTGGCGTCCGCGGTCCAGAACAGCATCGCAGCGTCGCCGGTAACGTCAGGGCTTTCGAGGAAATCGCAGCCGCCAGCGCTCAGCGAGCGCGGGCGGCGCCTCCGGCGATCGATCGCGTTCGGTCGTGGCTGCGGCAGCGTGGTCGGCGCGATAGGCATCGCTGCGCCGCTGCAACTCCCAGACCAAACCGTCCGGCGACAGGGTCTCCAGGTAGCCATACCGGGCGGCAAGGTGTGCGCGCGTGAAGGGCCGCATCTCGCTCCTCCGACGCGACACCGGTATCGACGCGCCGAGACATAACGATTCGTTCGCGTCCGCGAAATCGCAACCCTAGTCACACAACCTTCGCGGATAACCGGGCCTTGAACAGCGCGTGTTCCGAGCGCCGGCGTTCAATCGGATGCAGGGTGACGGGCGTCGTCGGCGCGGCCTGCGCGCAGCATCTGCCGCCAGCCGGAGTTCGCCATCCACTTCGCCCGGGCGAGATGCGTTTCGTAAGCACGACGCGCGCGGGCAGGTTCCTTCAGCGGGTCGATCTGAAGTGCCTCACGCGCAACGTCGTCCCACGGCACATTCTCGCGCTCGGCATCGAGCAGGATGACGTAATGGATGACGTGGAGTTGATCATAGTCGGTGAGTTGATCCGACGTGGGAGGCTCGTCAGCGATCGGCGCGTCGAAGCTGGGCCTGAGCATCGGTGATATCCCCCTGTCGCCATTTTTTGGCATGCCACCGTATTTTGAATCGATGAATAGCGCGTCCTGGGATGTCGCGCACGATCGGTTCCGTGACATGTCCGGGTATTATAATGCGTAGCGCCAGGATACGCGATTGCGCTCCATCCTGTGGATGGACATCCGGAGGATCTTTGGCGCGAATCTGCGGCATTATCGCCTGGCGGCCGGGCTCAGCCAGGAAGCGGTGGCCGAGCGTATGGGCGTGGACCGTGCCCATGTCAGCAGCATGGAGCGCGGCCTGCAGAACGTGACACTGCTCACGCTCTGGCTGCTGGCCGACGCACTCAAGATCCAGCCTGCGGATCTGCTCGGCGCGACCCCGAAACCGTCGGTGGACGCATCCCGTCTTCCGAGACGGCGTGACGGTACGTCCGGCCGCCGCCGGCGCAACACTTGATCCGATGTCGCGGCGACGTGACTTGCAGGCTGGCGAGCCAAACCCGGATGGCCCCTCGCCGTTGGCGGCGCCAGAACGGCAGCTCGGCGTCGGTGATGGGTGATGCCTCGCGGCCTCGAAGGATTTCTGTCTGGGTGCGGACGCCGGCCTTCGGCGTGGCTGAGCCCCTGAGGTGCGGAGGCGGGCGGGGTTGAACCGGGCCGACCGTCGGCTGGCGCGACAATGGAAAGCCCGTAGAGGCGAGTGCCTCCAGGGGCGTGCGGCAGGTGACGGTGTCGTTCGCCGGCCGGGCGCGTGGGTACACGCCAAGCGCCCCGCCCGGTGGGGCGGGGCGCCGCGTCGGTCAGCGGGACCAGATCAGGTTGAAGCTGCCCTCCGCCTCGGCCTCGACCAGGCTCGCGTAGATCGGCTGCGGGAAGCTCGGGTCGTCGAGCTTGACCGAGAGGTAGTCGCGCCCCGTCTCCTTCGCCTTGCGGGTCCAGGCGGCGCCGAGCTCCACGTTGCCGGCGGCGAAGACCCGGAAGTCGGGCGCCTTGTCCGTGCCGCCCTCAGCGGGAACCAGCCGCGCCTTGGCGTTGATGCTGAGGGTGCGGACCGTCCCGGTGTAGCCGTTCGTGTCCTTGGTGAAGCTGCCGATGATCGCCATGGAAAGTCTCCTTCGCTTGGGT
>JAJZVE010000632.1 GCA_021845835.1 Pseudomonadota bacterium
GCCGGGGATGATGACGTCCCAGGTGGTGGCCACGAACTCGACCTTGACGCCCCATTCCTTTGCGAGAAGGCGCACGAGGTCGGGATTGAAGCTGTACCAGTCGCCGCTGATCTTCTGCAGCACCATCGGTGGGTTCAGCGCCATGGCGACACGGAACACGCCGGCCTTCTGGATGTCGGCCTTTGTGAGCCCCGTTGTTGCCCTCGCGGACGAGGACGCGGCGAGCATGGGAACGGCGAGCGCTGGCGCGGCAAGCATGGACTTTAGTACGGCGCGGCGCCGCGGATTCAGTTCAGATCGGTCGGACATCGTGGCTGACTCCCTGTTGTTCTTACGAAACGTGATCTCGAAGGCACGTCGTTGCCGCTCACCTGGCGTGATGGTCCGCCGTCGAGGGCAGCCGTCTCGAGCACGAATGCGGACTCGCGGTCGTCGGCCCCGACGCCACGAGACGCCCGGGGGCAAGACCCGTGATGTTACGGTTGGTACCGCCGCGCACGACAAGGTCGGCGATAATGGCACCGACGACCGGCACCAGCTGAAAGCCATGACCGGAAAAGCCGAATGCGTGGAAGACGCCGTTGGCGTTCGGCGAAGGTCCAACAACCGGCAGCAGGTCCTCGGTCTTGGCCTCGATCCCTGCCCACGTGCGTACAATGCGCACCGGGCCGATTGAGGGAAAAAGGTCGCGTGCGGCACGAGCACCCTTGGCCAGTTCCCGGAAATCGACCGAGCTGCGCTGCGCCTCGATGTCGGCATGGCCCTGCAGGCCGCCGCCGATCACCAGCGTACCCTGGTTCGCCTGCTTGAAGGATAACGGGCGGCCCACGACGCTGATGACGGGCTTGAGCAGCGGCGCGATGCGTTCGGTCACGATCATCATCGATGCCTTGACGCCGAGCGGAATGGTATCGCCCAGCATTGCGGCGATTTGTCCTGCCCAGGCGCCGGCGGCGTTTACGATCGTCGGGACCGATAAGTCCTGCGCTGAGGTGCGCACCAGCCAGTGCGCGTCGTGACGCTCGATCGCGCGCACGGCCACACCCTCGTGGATTGAGACGCCGGTCCCCTCAGCGGCCCGGCGGAAAGCGGCCAGCGTCTTATGTGGGTCAGCGGCGCCGTCGTTGCGCGCGATGAGGGCGGCGGTGCAATGCGGCGACAGGCTGGGCACGAGGCGCAGCAGCTCGTGGCGGTCGATCAGCTCCTCGTGCGTATAGCCGGCGCTGCGCATGGCTGCGAGGCGACGTTCCAGGCCCGCAACGTGCTCGCGGTGCTCCGCGATGCTGATCTGGCCGTACGCGTGAAAGCCGCAATCGTCACCCACGATGCTTTCGATATGGTGCCACATGTCCATGGCTTCGAGCGAGATCGGGATCTCGGCAGGATCGCGGTTGAGCGTCCGCACCCCGGCGGCGGTTGCGCCCGAGGCATGGCGCCCGACCCACTTGCGTTCGACGATCGCGACGCGCCGCCCGGCGCGGGCCAGATACAGCGCCGACGAGAGCCCGTGCAATCCACCGCCGATGACAAGCGTATCGGGCGTGGTGCTCATCCGCTGCCACCCGTGACGTCAAGTGCTGCGAGCTCACCGATGGTGAGTGGCTTCAGGGGAGGGCGGGCGCGATAGAGACCGAGTTCCGGGACGGCGCGCCCCTCGGCCTCGGCGAGGATGTGGGCCACCGTATAGGCACATTGACGGCCTTGGCACGGACCCATGCCCGCACGGGTAAAGGCCTTGACCTGATTTGGCCCGGGACGGCCGCAAGCGACCTGCGCCCGAATTTCGGAAGCGGTTACCATTTCGCAACGGCAGACGAGTGTGCGATCTTCCGGTACGAGGACGTCGTCGCGCGGACCGTAGAGGGCGTCAAGGAACGAGCGCGGGGCCAGCGCACGACGCAGGCGGATACGTGTGCTACGCGCTGCAGCATTGAGCTCGGCTGGCGAAAGGCGGCCGAGGCGCGACGCGATCCTGAGCGCCGCTAGCGTGCCGCGCAGACCTGCGGCCGCGGCACCACCAATGCCGGCGCCGTCGCCGGCCACAAAGATGTCCGCGCATGAGGTCTCGCCCCATTCGTCGATCTCTGGGGCAAAGCACATCTGTGCCGCATCCCAACGATGCGTGCATCCGAGGGCAAGCGTTGGATGGATGGTGGGGACGATGCCTTCATGCACCAGCAGCAGCGACGCCGGTACCGAGACGAGGGTGCCGGAACCATTATGGTAGCGTAGCGTCTCAAGTGCCTGGGAGCCGAGTGCCTCGATCCGCGTGACGCCACGGATGATCCGGACGTCGGCTAGGCGCAGCGCGGCCAGCCAGGCGAGGCCCTTGCCGATTTCGCGCGGCGCGGCGAACGCAGCGCCGAGAAGCCTGGCGGCGCCAACTGCCCAGCGTGGTGGCGACGTGGTGTCTAGAAAGCCAGCTATACGTCCGCCGGCCTTCAGCAGTTGTGCGGCATAGAGCAGCGGCAGTGGGCCATTGCCGGCTATCCAAACAGGGGCGTCGGGGATCTGCCCTGAGCTCTTCAACAGGATCTGGGCGGCGCCGACCGTCATCACGCCGGGCAGCGTCCAGCCAGGGAAGGGGACCGGCCGTTCCTGCGCACCGGTCGCCAGCAGCAGGCAGCTTGCTTCGACCATCGAGGCGACGCCGGCACGTGTCATGTAGGCGCGCGGTCCCGGCTCGACTTGCCAGACCTGGGTTTGCGGCTCGTAGGCGGCACCACTGGCACGGAACCGGGCAACTGCTTCCGCGCCTTCGGTGTACGAGGTGCCCAGCCATGCCGCGCGCGGCGTGCGGCAGACCTTCTCGACGTTGCGCCAGATCTGCCCGCCAGGCGCCGGCTGCTCATCGACCACGAGGACGTCAAGTCCATGCTGACATGCGGTGATGGCGGCCGCCATTCCCGCTGGCCCCGCCCCGACAACCAGGAGATCAACGCGCCGGCTCATGTGAGACCCGGGCGGTCGCGCTGGCGATTGACCATCATGCCGTCACGCACCGGGGTAAGGCAGGTCTGCACCGAGGCAACGCCATCGACAATGGCGAGGCAGTCGAAACAGACGCCCATCATGCAATACGGCGCGCGGGGTGCCGGGGCGACAGGCGTCATACGCACCCAGCGTTCCGGTTGGCGCAGCAGCACGGCGGCGACGCTCTCACCCTCTTCCGCTTCGACGCGCGTCCCGTCGATGGAGAGTGAAACTGTCTTGGCGGCGGGATCAGGCAGCTTGCGGAACATCGAACCGTCCGGGATGGAAGGGAGCGAAACGTGCCGGCCACGTACCGGCGGCAATCGCCTCCGCGAGGAGCGTGGCGTGGAAAGCGGCCAGCGTTACGCCGGAGTGGCAGACCGCGACGAAGGCCCCGGGAAAGTCTGGTGCCTGCGCGTAGATCGGAAAGGAATCGGGAGTCAGAACTCGCAAGCCCGCCCATTGGCGCACGATGTGCAGCCCGGCGAGCATGGGGGAGACGCGCATCGCGGCGCGTGCGATCTCCGCAGCAGTGGCGGCGGTGGCGCTGGTATCGAATTCAACATCCTCGTTCGAGGTGCCGAGCATGACAGTGCCCTCACCCGTCTGCCGCACGCCATTCACGGGATAGGGGAGGAAGGGAGCAACACGCTCGGTAACGAGGATCTGTCCGCGTTCAGGACGGACGGGGATGTGGAGGTTGAGCTGGACGGCAAGGGGTGCTGTGCCAAGTCCCGCGGCAAGCACG
>JAJZVE010000633.1 GCA_021845835.1 Pseudomonadota bacterium
GTCTGGGGCGGAGGGGTGTGCGGTTGGGGGGGGGCGCGGGGACGGAGGTGCGCTTTCTCTGGCGGGGGACCAGCACCCCCTCATCAACCAGCGTCTCGATCGCCCTGGTGACCGTGAAGCGGCTGATGCCCAGGGACTGCGCGAGTTCCGGCTCACTCGGGATGCGCTCACCCGGCCGTTGCCGCGCCACCTTCTGCCGCAACCGATCGGTCAGTTGCCGATAGAGCGGCCTGTCCAGACTGCTGTCGAGCATGATCCCCTGCTCGGCCCCTGTTTGCCCGGTTGACTGGACATTAAGGGCATCGGCACGGATCGCGCAATGCGTATCGTCCGCCGCGCCGCGGCCGGACGCCGCCGCGCAGCACCTCCCGCACATGCCCGTCTCGGCACTCGACCGGCTGCCTTGTCCGCCTGCCCGTCCCCGTGTCCATCCTCCTCAAAGGGCAGACCGGGCTTCTCCACCTGTCCAAAATCCCGGACCGCCTCACAGCCCGACCGGCCATGCGAACCTGACGATGTGCTGATCCGCAGATGATGAAGCCGGCCACTCTTTACGGAATACGCATTTTGTCTAAAGTGTGCCGAACCTGGACCGGCGTCAGCAAGGGATTGGGAGCATGCTGCGACAGCGGGCCGAACGGCAAAATGTCAAAAGTGGGACGGCGCGCGCCGCCGACGGCCACGAGCGGGCAAAAGACTTCCTCTCCCCGGCCGAGATCGAGGCCCTGCTCACGGCCGCCAAGGCCGGCCGGCACGGCGTGCGCGACCACCTGATCGTGCTCATGACCTACCGCCACGGCCTGCGGGTCAGCGAGGCGATCGGCCTGCGGCGCGATGAGGTGGATCTCGATCAGGCCCGGCTCTGGGTGCGGCGGCTCAAGGGCGGCCTCTCGGTCGAGCAGCCGATCGCCGGCGACGAGCTGCGGGCGATCCGGCGCTACCTCGCCACGCGTCGCGACCGGCTGCCCTGGCTGTTCCTCTCCGAACGCGGGCAGCCGCTCACCCGGCAGTCCGTCAACTATCTGCTCGGGGCCGCCGCCGCGCGTGCCGGCCTGCCGCCGGTCCGGCCCCATATGCTGCGGCATTCCTGCGGCTTCTCGCTCGCCAATCGCGGCCACGACCTGCGTCTCATTCAGGACTATCTCGGACATCGCGACCCGAAGCACACCGTCCGCTACACACGGACCGCGGCCAGCCGCTTCGAGGGGCTCTGGCGATGAGCACACGGCCCGGACATGCGCTCGGCGAGCTGATGAAGTGGACGGCACGGGACGCGTGGCGCGCGCGCGTCGATGGCGTGATGGCGGAGCATTTCGAGCCCGCCATGGACGCGTTCGGCCTTACCTTCGAGGAAATCGACGATGCGCTCGGCGGCGGCTGGGCGGGAACGCTCTGGGGCTGCGCCTTCGAGGATTTTCTGACCCGGCGCTTCGGGCCGGAGGAAGAGAACCCGGTCGAGGCCTACTTGCGCCGCCGCGGCTGGAAGGAGCGGGCGGCGACACGCGCCTACATGCTTGCGCTGCAGGGATCGGCCATGAGCCTCTACGAGGTGAGCGACATCCTGCCCGGCCAGTCCTTCCGCGCCCGCGACCTGGTGCGCGGCGGCGAGCCGGTGACCGTCACCGAGCGGACCGCCACCCGCACCCTGAAACCCTGGGACCGGATCGCCGCGCGGGTGGTGAAGGAGGGCGAGCGGTTCGTCATCGGCGGCGGCGTGCTCGCCTTCACGCTGGAGGGGTCGGAGCGGCTCTTTGCTGGTCTGCGCGAGCGGGGGGCCGCACGCCCGCGCGGCGGCCGCACCCGGAAGGTCGAAGGCGCACGCCAGGGCTGGGCCGGCACCGACGAGGAACTGCGCGCCGCGGCGCCGCTGTTCAGCACCGCCTGGCTGCTCGACGTACTGCCGCGGGCGCTGGACCGCACGCCGCCGCAGGTCCTCAACAGCGACGGTGACGAAGTCGTCTTCCACACCGTGCGCTTCCCGCTCGTCCACCGCACGGCCGCCGATGACGCCGAGGCCCGGCTCGGCCGCCTCACTGCCCTTCGCCGCGCAAGCCCCACCTTCTGGAACTGGATCGGGCCGCCTGCGGCGGGACGACCGGCCGTCGCGGGCGAGAAGGCGGTCGTCTGGAACGTCACGCTCGACGACGGCAGCGTCGTGCTGGGGAACGTCGAGCTGAAGGGCGGCACCGTCGTGCTCAGCGTCAGCTCCGCGGCACGCGCCGAGCGCGGGCGCGCCATGCTCGCCAATGCCCTTGCCGAGCTGGTCGGGACACCGCTGACCGAGATCCAAACAATCGAGCAGATGCGCGCCAGCGCACCACCCGGCGGCCCGGCCGCGTCCGAACCGCCGATCCCGCCCGAGGTGCAGGCCGAGCTGGTGCATGACATGCTCGACCGGCAGTACCGCGCTCTGCTCGACGAGCCAGTGCCGATGCTGGGCAACCGCACGCCCCGCGCCGCCGCCCGCAGCGCCCGCGGCCGGCGCGAGCTGGTCGTCTGGCTCAAGCATCTGGAGAACCGCTCCAGCCACGCCCCCGACCCGGCCGATCCCTTGGCGACCTACGATTTTGCCTGGATCTGGCAGGAGCTCGGGATCGCACACCTCCGCGGCTGACAGCCCCGATGGCCATTCCGCACAGCTTCGCAGTCACTGGGCCTGCCTGGCCGACGCCGCCTTGGACGGCCCAGTGCTACCGAGTTGCGCAGCGTGGTGAATGCGATCTTCTACCTCGTCACCACCGGCTGCCAATGGCGGCAATTGCCGCGGGAGTTTCCGCCCTATTCCACCGTGCAGGGCTACTTCTACCAGTGGATTCGCGATGCACGCTGGGAGATCATCCATCATGCGCTGGTGATGGCAGCGCGCGAGAAGGTGGGCCGCGAGCCGAGCCCGACCGCCGGTGTGATCGACAGCCAATCCGTGAAGACGACGGAGAGCGGCGGACCGCGTGGCTACGACGCGGGAAAGAAGGTCAAGGGCCGCAAACGCCACATCGTGACGGACACCGCGGGACATCTGGTCGGCCTGATCGTGCACATCGCCAGCATCCAGGATCGCGACGGCGCGGTTGCGGTCTTGGCGTCCATCCGGCGGCTCTATCCCTGGCTGCGACACATCTTCGCCGATGGCGGGTATGCCGGCGACAAGCTGCGCGATGCTCTCTCCGCCCTGGGCCGCTGGACGGTGCAGATCATCAAACGCTCCGACACCGCCCAGGGCTTCGAGGTCTTGCCCCGACGCTGGGTTGTCGAACGCACCTTCGCCTGGCTCGGGCGCTGCCGCAGGCTCGCCAAAGATTTCGAAGCAACGATCGAAAGCGCCACTGCCTGGACGTTGATCGCCCACGTCCGCAGGCTCATGCGAGCACTCGCAAGAGCCTGATTGCCAACGTCAAATTCCGAGTCAGACACTAAGGAAGACGAAGCGGCGATCGCTCATTGCTGGAATGTAGCAGATTCTTGTTTCGCCCCAAACTGAACCGCTCCGGCTTTACCGAAGGCTGCTTGGTTGGATTCAGCTGCCCAGACGAGTTCCTCCCGGGGCCTGGATGGTGGAACGGAACTGAAGGACGGACAAACAAGAGAACAAGCAACGGACGGATGAGGAGTGATGCCGCATGCCGTCCGTCCGGCGCAAAGGGTGGGTCTGCGCCGGCCGCTGCGCTGGTCCGGCTACGATCCCGCCGCGCATAGCGGCGCGGCGCCTTTGCGCCGGTC
>JAJZVE010000634.1 GCA_021845835.1 Pseudomonadota bacterium
AAGTGATTGCGCTGCTCGTCATCATCCTGATCATCCAATGGCGCCCCGAGGGGTTGATCGCCGCGCGAGGCCACAGGTGAAGAAGCCTTACGACACCGCAGCCTGGGCTGGCGCCGCGGCGCTCGCGGCGCTGCTCGTCGTACTTCCGATCGCCGGTCTGGGCATCTTCTCGAGTGTGGCAATGCCGATCTACGCCGTCAACCTTATCGGCCAGGTGATGTGTTTATCGCTACTGGCGATTTCGGTGGACCTAATGTGGGGCGGCGCCGGCGTGCTCAGCTTGGGGCATGGCCTATTCTTCGCATTCGGCGGCTATCTGTGCGCGATGCATCTGCTGCGCACCGCATATGCAGCAACCCATGTTCTGCCGGATTTTCTGCAGTTCATGGGCCATGGCGGATTCCCCTCGTGGTGGCGTTTTGCCGACAGCGCGGTGGCAACGATACTTGCCGTGTTGCTGCTGCCCGCGCTGCTCGCCTTGGTGTTTGGCTACGTATCGTTCAGATCGCGCGTCAGTGGCGTCTATTTCTCGATCATCACGCAGGCGCTGACCTACACCGCGATGCTTCTGATGTTCCGAAACGATACCGGGTTCGGTGGCAACAACGGCATGACCGGGTTCCATGCCATTGCCGGGCTGCCGGCGGGAGGTCTGCCGGCCACGGTGCTGTTGGCGAGCCTGGCGACGGCGGCGGTATTGCTCTCCTTCGTGCTGGGGCGCGCACTTCTCGCCTCGCGATTTGGTCGGCTTCTGGCGGCAATCCGCGACGACGAGCCGCGGCTGCGCTTCCTGGGCTACGACACTCTGTGGATAAAGCTGGCTGCGTGGTGCTTGTCGGCCTCGATGGCGGCGGTCGCAGGGGCGTTGTATGTGCCGCAGGTTGGCATCATTAACCCTTCGCTACTCGATCCCTCGCTCTCACTGGAGGTGGCGATCTGGGTCGCCGTCGGCGGGCGCGGTGGTCTGCTCGGTGCGGTGTTGGGGGCGGCGCTCGTCAACTTGCTTAAGTTCTGGCTGACGGCGGCCGCGCCCGCACTCTGGCCGTTCGTGCTCAGCCTGCTCGGGTTGCTTGTGGTCCTCGCCCTGCCGAATGGCCTGCTCGACCTGCGCAACCGCTCGCGCGACTGGATCGCCGACCTCGCGCGCACGCCGCTGCCGCTGCTGCGCCGGCGTACCGTGCGATGACGCCCGCGGGCGCGCCAGCCGTGCAGGTGGAGGGGCTGACCGTGGTGTTTGGCCGCTTCGTTGCCATCTCCGAGCTGTCTTTTAGTGTCCGCTACGGGGAAGTGCGCGGGTTGATCGGCCCGAACGGCGCCGGGAAGACGACCCTGCTTGATGTGCTCACCGGCAAGTCGCGCCCGCGCGCCGGACGTGTGGTGGTGGATGGCACGACTGACCTCGCTGGAATGAGCGAGGTTGCGCGCGTGCACGCCGGCATTGGCCGCAAATTCCAGAAGCCGAGTGTGTTCGAGGCCCTGAGCGTGCGGGAGAACCTAGATCTCGCCTGCCGCCTGCATCCGCGCTCGCTCACCCGCGAGGTGCTGGAGCGCGACGCCCACAAGCGGAACCGGATCGACCAGCTACTGGAGATCATCGGCCTGACCGAGCAGCGCAACGCAACGGCTGGCGCGCTCTCACACGGCCAGAAGCAGTGGCTGGAAATCGGCATGGTGGTGGTTCAGGAGCCGAAACTGCTCCTGTTGGATGAGCCGGTGGCCGGCATGAGCGACGAGGAAACAGCGCGCACGGCGACGCTGATCCAGACCTTGCGAAGCCCTGAGCGCAGCATCGTCGTCGTCGAACACGACATGGATTTTGTCGAGCTGGTGGCAGACGCTGTCACCGTGTTGCAGGACGGGCGAACGCTGTTCGAGGGCAGCATGGCGGCGGCGAGGCTGGATTCACGCGTGATCGAGGGGTATATCGGACGGTGACTCCCCTGCTGGCGATTAACGACATCGACCACCATTACGGTAGTGCGCAAACCCTTCGTGCCGTTTCGCTGGCGATCGCGGAGGGCGAATGCCTTGCGCTGCTCGGCCGCAATGGCGCGGGCAAGACGACTCTACTGCGCTGCCTGATGGGCCTGCTGCCGCTCAGCCGGGGCCACATTACGCTGCGCGGCGAGTCGATCAGCGGCTGGTCGTCGTCGCGGCGGGTGCGCGGCGGCATCGGCTATGTCCCCCAGGGGCGGGAAATCTTTGCTGATCTGTCGGTGGCCGAAAATCTGCTGATCGGGCAGAAGGTGCGCGGTGCGCGCGACGATGCGCTACTCGATGAAGTCTGCGCGCTGTTCCCGATGCTGCGTAACATATGGAACCGGCGCGGCGGCGATCTGTCGGGCGGACAGCAGCAGCAACTCGCCATCGGTCGCGCATTGATGACGAGGCCGCACCTCTTGGTGCTAGACGAACCGACCGAGGGTATTCAGCCATCCATTGTCAAGTCAATCGAAGGCGCCATCGCCTCCCTCAAGGGGCGCATGTCGATCCTTCTGGTCGAGCAGTATTTCGACTTCGCGCGCTCCCTCGCCGATCGCTTCGTGGTTCTGAACCGCGGCGCCGTGGCGCTCAGCGGCACTGGCGCCGAGATGGATCGCGACACGCTTGGCCGCTATCTTTCGATCTGAGGTGGCGGGCCCCTTCGCCATTCCCTGCTCAAAGGAGACGTCTCATGGCTCATCATGAAATTCCCGCCACACCGGACAATATGGTGCTCGGCTACCTCGACGCGACGCAGCCACCGGTGCTGGAGGTCGATTCCGGCGACACCGTAACGCTGCATTCGTTTCCGGCGGGTGGGCGCGAGTCGCTGCCGGACCGGTCGCGGGTACCGGCCGACTACCTCGCAGCGCTGGAGGCACTACCGCCCGGCCCGGGGCCGCATTTCATCACCGGCCCAGTTTATGTCCGCGGTGCCAAACCTGGCGATACGCTGCAAGTGGATATCTTGGAGGCGACACCCCGAATGGACTGGGGCTTCGTCGCCATCCTGCCTCTGCTCGGCACGCTTCCCGAGGAATTCGACTACGAAACCATCCATCCGACGATCGATCACGCGCGCAACACTTGCACCCTGCCTTGGGGCATGGAACTGCCACTCGATCCATTTTTCGGCATCATCGGTGTCGCGCCGCCACGCGCCTGGGGCCGGTGCGGCTCCCCGGTGCCGCGCGCCTTCGGTGGCAACATGGACAACAAGGAGTTGAAGCCCGGCGCGACGCTATACCTGCCGGTTTTCAACGAGGGCGCGCTGTTCATGGCGGGTGACGGACACGGCGTGCAGGGTGATGGCGAGGTCTGCATCACCGCGCTGGAAACTGGACTGACCGGCAAGTTCCGCCTGACTGTGCGACAAGACTATCCAATCGACTTCCCGTTCGCTGAGACGCCGACGCATCTCATGTCGATCGGGCTTGACGAGGATCTGGACGACGCTGCCAAGCAGGCTGTGCGGGAGATGGTCAAGCATATCTGCCGGCGCACTAACCTGTCGCGCAACCAAGCCTACATGCTTTGCTCGCTGATCGGGGATTTGCGAGTGACGCAGACCGTGGACGGCAATAAGGGCGTGCATATGCTGCTGGCCAAGCAATACTTGTAGTTTATGTAGTTATACCAACCTGAGGTTCCGTTGACTCGAATGTGAGTTGGTGCGGCTCGGGCGGGTATGATTCGCTGAGCTTCCCCGGAGGAGGCTTGCGATGACGGTAG
>JAJZVE010000635.1 GCA_021845835.1 Pseudomonadota bacterium
TGCAGTAGTTCCGAGTGCGCGGGCGTGTCGTTCGCCGCGATCAGCGCTGCTCCCGTGCGGCTGGAGCCGCCGCGCCGTGCCGCCAAGCGCATCGCGCCCGACCGCACCGCGCTGCCGGGCGGCTTGGGCCAGCTTCCGAGCCTGCCGCCACCGCGCCGGGCGGCCTGAAGCGCGCGGCGGTCGTTGCCGCGATTCGGCCAAGCGTCTCGATCACGTTCCAGTTCACCGGCGCCGGCATCGGCTGACGCCTGTCTTCCCGCTATGCCCGGCCGATGCGCCGGAAAAGGATCTCGAGCCATGAACACAGTCTTTCGCAAAACCGGTCTTCGTCAGGCGGGTGCCGCCGCGCTCGTCCTCGCTCTCTCCCTTCCCGCGGGCGGTGCCTGGGCGCAGGCCGCCACCGATCGCGCCGCACACCATCCCCAAGCGACGGCCCCGAAAGGAGCGGCCCCGTCAGCCGCGATGCCCGGGAACCCGTCCGCCATGCCGGGCCAACCGGGTGGCGGCATGCCGGCGGGGATGGGGAACGCCATGATGGGCGGCGGCGCCGGGCCAGCCGAGGGCGGCACGCCGCCGATGATGCAAATGATGCAAATGATGCAGATGATGGGCGGCATGATGGAGCGCGGGGCGGCGATGCCGGCTGCGGGCATGATGCGGTTCGACCACATCGCCGGGCGCATCGCGTTCCTCAAGGCCGAGCTTGGCATCACCCCGGCGCAGGAGCAGCCTTGGACGGCGTTCGCCGATGCGCTGAAGGACACGGCGGCGAAGATCGAGCCCATGCGGACCCGGATGCGGGGCGCCATCGCAACTGGTCCGTTCCCGGAGCGCTTGCGCCAGCAGACATCCCTGCTGGAGGCGCGGGTGGCCGCGCTGCGTGCGCTCGCCGGTCCGGCTGATGCGCTCTACCACGCGCTCACGCCAGCGCAGCGCAACCAAGCCGACGCGCTAATGACCGGCCCGCGCGGAATGATGTGAGGAGGGGCGCATGGCACGGTACCTGCCACTCCTGTTGGGCGGCGTCGTGCTGGCCGCGGGTGTGCCACTGGTGACCGGCCATGCGGCGCATCTGCTGGCGGCGTTGTCGTTTCTGCTGCTGGCTGCCTGCCCGCTGATGCACATGGTCATGCATCGCGGGTACGGCGGTTACCATGAGGCGGGTGACAGGCGAGGCCGGTCATGACTCAGGAGGGAGCCTATGGGCTGTGGCCGCTCGTCATCATCAACTCGACCATCTTCATCGTCTTTGCCTTCAGCTTCACCAAGCCGCGCACGCCGCGCGACTGGCGTTCCTTCGGTGCCTTCAGCGCCTTCGTGGTGGCGTTGTTCAGCGAGATGTACGGCTTCCCGCTGACCATCCACCTATTGTCCGGCTGGCTCGCGAAGCTGCATCCGAATATGGATCTGATGTCGCATGACAGTGGCCAGCTGTGGTCCACCGTCTTCGTCTGGACGGGCAATCCGCATTTCAGCCCGCTGCATATCGCAAGCGATGGGCTGATCTTCAGCGGCTTCATCCTGCTGTCCGCCGCCTGGACGGTGCTCTACCAAGCACAGCGGCAGGGGCGGCTGGCAACCTCCAGTGTGTACGCAAGGGTGCGCCACCCGCAATACCTGGCGTTCATCGTCATCATGGTCGGATTCCTGCTGCAATGGCCGACGATCCTGACTCTGCCGATGTTTCCGGTGCTGGTCGTGATGTACGTGCGCCTCGCGCGCGCCGAGGAGCCGGAAGCGCGCGCCACGTTCGGCGCCGAGTGGGATGCCTACGCGGCACGGGTGCCGCGATGGCTGCCCAGGATCGGGGGGCATCCGGGTGGCCCCCAGGTCGCGCCATGACCGGCGAAGGCGTCCTACCAGCTTGGCTGCCCGTTATCCGGCGGTACCTGCTGGCTGCCGGAGCCGGCAACCTGGTCTGGGAATTCGCGCAGATGCCACTCTACACGCTCTGGCACGGCAGCACGTGGCGCCAGATCCTGTTCGCGGCGCTGCACTGCACGGCCGGTGATCTCGGCATCGCCGCCGGCGCGCTGGCGTTGGCGCTGGCGCTTGCCGGCGCGTCGGACTGGCCCGATGCCCGGTTCATTCCGGTGCTGCTCGCCACGACCGGTCTTGGGACTGGCTACACGGTGTACAGCGAGCACTTGAACGTTATCGTTCGTCAGGCCTGGGCCTATGCGCCGGCGATGCCGGTGTTGCCAGGCCTCGGAACTGGACTTGCCCCGCTCACGCAGTGGCTCGTCGTGCCGCCGCTGGCACTGCTGTGGTCACGCCGGGGAGCGGCCCCGCCCGCTTCCGTCCGAACAAGGGAGAGCGACATGTATGGTAACGGCTTCATGGGTGGCGGCATGTTCTGGGGCATGGGGCTGCTGTGGTTGCTCCTGCTGGTGCTGGTGGGGGTCGGTATCATCGCCCTGGCCAAATATATCTTTGGTGGCGGGCGCCGGGACTGATGCGCGCCGCGTGAACCGCAATGGGGTCCGGATGGCAGGCGAGTTCGCTTGCCGCGGCAATTGAACGGCCAGCGTGATCCCCGGCAAAGCAAAGGAGCGTATTGTGAAACCACGTATCTATCTCGCCGCAGCCCTGATCGCGGGCGGGACTCTGCTCGCCGTCCTGGCACGGCCACAGGCGCTGCAACCCAGGCCCGAAGCGGCCCGGCTGCGAACCGTGCTGGTCATCGAACCCGGCCGGCCGGCCGTCTCGCCCCTGGTGCGCTCCCGGCAGTGCGGCGGTACTGCGGCGTGCCGCAACGGAGAAGCCGGCATCGACGTGACGGCACTCCTGGCCGGCGCACCGCCGGCTTCGCTCACCACCGCGACCGTGCTCACCGATACCAACTGCATGCCGGATCGGGTTGGCATCTCGCACTGCGTGAACACGCTGCGGCTGGCTGGCGGCGCGACGCTTACCGTTCGGCACGATCATGATATGCGGCTCTACCCGTGCCTCACCGCAGGCGAGACCGTGCGCGTCGTTCCGATGACAGGCGTGTGATACCAACCGGCGAGACTTGCCAGCGAGAAGGGGTGTCGAGAAACCGGCGCGCCGGCTGCGGTGGCATCCAGAGCAGCGTCTGATCGGTTCCGCCTGGAGATTTTCCGCCTGCGGCGTGAACCTGATGGCGCTTCCCTATGTCGCGCCGAGCAGCGTCTCGATCAGCGGGCAGCCTGGTTGGTGTTCGGCATCGCATTGGGCGATCAGCGCCGCGCACGCCTTCTGCATGGCGCGCAGATCGGCGATCTTGGTCTTCACCTCGGCGAGATGGGCCGCGGCGACGTCTTTCACATCGGCGCAGGGCACGTCCCGCGCGTCGGTCAGCCGCAGGAGAGCGCGCACTTGGTCCAGGGTGAAGCCGAGTTCGCGGGCACGCCGGATGAAGGCCAGGCGCTGGACATGGGGGCCACCGTAGGCGCGGTGGCCCCCCTCGGTGCGGGCGGGCTTCGGCAGCATCCCAATCTTCTCGTAGTAGCGGATGGTTTCGATGTTGCAGCGCGTGCGCTGCGCCAACGCCCCGATCGGGATCAGCGGCCTGGTCGTCCCGACGCCGCCCATTTTTCCTCTTGAACCTGGAGTTGCTACAGGTGCCATAACCCTGATCTAGGCGCACCCATCGGAGCGGGCAAGGCATGGATCAGCAGGTCAGGACTGGGCCCCTGGACGCGACGGGCGGCGATCCGGTCGAGCGAGCCTGTTGCCCGTGTCGCGCTG
>JAJZVE010000636.1 GCA_021845835.1 Pseudomonadota bacterium
GTCAGATTGCCTGCGAGCACTGCACCGGCGACATGGCGCGGGGTCGCGAGGAGCTTGCTGCGCGTGTGCTGTGTCCCGAGGTTGGTGGCCGGTGGCGCTGTCGGGACGCTGCGGCACGAATGGAGGATAAAAGGATGAGGGCTTTCTTTGCCTTCGCTCGCGCGGGGGGAGCGACCGTCATGTTGGTGCCCGCCTGGGCCTGGGCGGAAGCACCCGTCGGACCCTACGGGTACGGTCCGCCTATGATGTGGGGCTGGGGGTGGTACGGCATGATGTTCGGACCTTTGTTCATGATCCTGGTGCTTGTCGCGGTGATCGTGGTCGCCGTCCTTGCCGTCCGCTGGCTCGGCGGCCCCTGGCAGGCCGCTGGGCCGCCGCTCCATCCGCCGCCGAGCCGGACGGCGCTCGACATCCTCAGTGAGCGCTTCGCTCGCGGCGAGATCGACCAAGCCGAATACGAGGCAAAGCGGCGCCTGATTTCCCAGGGCTGACGGGTGCCTTATCGACCTTCCAGGGAAGGCGGTGGAGCTTCTCGCCAGCAATTTCAAACGCCAGCCTGACTTCGACGTGCGTCGGGCAGAAAGAGATATCTTTGCGGATCTTTCGCGTCACGGCATTGATGCCGAAGTAGGAGACTTGGTCATGGGCAGCGCGATCGACACGGGAGAGGTACTGCTTTCGTACAGCGCGGACTTCGGTGCAGACCTGATGATCTCGCCATCCATCCGTTCCGATGGCACGCTGCTGACGGCTCGAATCCGTGTGTGATTCAAGAAGTCCGCCCTATTCCCGGAGCGAGTTCAGGTTTCGGCGTGGAGCGGGATTGTCGTCCGGGCGAACGGCATCAAGGCTGAACTGAAGCAACGGCTGCCCAGGCAGCGCAAGACCCAGCGCGACAGGCTTGCGCCCCTGGTTGCCACAATGCTGCATGTCGTGCGCATGCGGCCGCTGAACCATATCGGCGCGGGTCAGCGGCGTGCTGCTGCGCCTCGCCGACCGGACAGCGGGCCTGCCGATGGCGCGGCGGACGGCGTGCGCCCTGCCGCGCGCGGAAGCCAGTGATGCGCCTCTGCTACTGGATCGATCCATCATACCGGCGGCTGCGACGGCAACACCGACCCGCATCGCTACGGGGCCGGCTGGCCGCTCAGTCGCCGGCGGCGGCGCCCATCTTCTCGGCCAGATGCGGCAGATGCGCGCGCCGCTTCGGCGACAGCCAGTGCTGCAGCCGGTCGAGATAGAGATAGATCACCGGCGTCGTGTACAGGGTCAGCACCTGGCTCAGCGCCAGCCCGCCCACCATCGCGAAGCCGAGCGGCCGGCGCAGTTCCGATCCGGCGCCGTGGCTCAGCATCAGCGGCAGCCCGGTCAGCAGCGCCGCCATCGTCGTCATCAGGATCGGGCGGAAGCGCAGCAGGCACGCCTGCCGGATCGCTTCCAGCGGCGGCAGCCCGTCGCGCCGTTCCGCCGTGATGGCGAAATCCACCATCATGATGCCGTTCTTCTTGACGATGCCGATCAGCAGGATGATGCCGATCAGCGCGATCACCGACAGTTCGTAGTTGAACGCCAGCAGCATCAGCAATGCGCCCACCCCCGCCGACGGCAGCGTGGACAGGATGGTCAGCGGCAGGATGTAGCTCTCATACAAAATGCCGAGGATGATATAGACGGCGATCAGCGCCGCCGCGATCAGGTAGGGCTGGGTCGCCAGCGAGGCCTGGAACGCCTGTGCCGTGCCCTGGAAACTGCCTTGCAGGGACAGCGGCGTGCGCAGCTCCGCCATCGCCTTCTGCACCGCGTCCACCGCATCGCCGAGCGCCACGCCGGGGGCGAGATTGAAGGTGATCGTCACCGCCGGGAACTGGCCCTGATGGCTGATCGACAGCGGCGACACCGTGCCCGTGTTCAACCTGACGAAGGTCGAAAGCGGCACCGGCTGGCCGTTCGCCGAGCGGACGAACAGCTTGTCGAGCGCAGCGAGGTCGCCACGCTGGTCCTGCGGTACCTCCATGATCAGGTGGTAGGTGTTGAGCTGAGTGAAATACTGCGTGATCTGCTGCTGGCCGAAGGCGTCGTACAGCGTCTGGTCGATCGTTGCCGGCAGGATGCCGAAGCGGGCGGCGGTGTCGCGATCGATCGTCAACACTGCCGTGCCGCCGTTCATCTGCTGATCGGTCGCGACATCGCGCAACAGCGGCAGCGTGCGCAGCTTCGCCAGCACCTTCGGCGCGAGATCATAAAGTTCGGCGACATCGGGGTCCTGCAGCGTGTATTCGTACGTGGTCTTGGTAATGCGCCCACTGAACCGCAGGTCCTGCGACGCCTGAAGATAGAGCCGGGCGCCCATCACGCCCTGCATCTTGTCGGACAGCCGCCGCACCACCTGCTGCGCCGTCGCGGTGCGCTGTCCGAACGGCTTGAGCGTGATGAAAAAGCGGCCGTTGTTCTCCGCCTGTCCGCCCTGGCCGGCACCGATGATGCCGCCCCAGCTGTACACGTCGGGATCGTCGGAGATGATCTTGCCGAGCGTGAGTTGCCGCTGTTCCATCTCCGCAAAGGAAACGTCCTGCTCGGCCTCCGACAGGCCATAGATGATGCCGTTGTCCTGCTCCGGAAACAGGCCTTTCGGCATCCAGATGTAGAGCGCGACCGTCAGCGCCGCGGTGGCAAGGAAGGTGGACAGCGTGACCAGCCGGAAGCGCAGTGCCACATCCAGCGTGCGGCGATAGAAGCCGAGCAGCGCCTCGAAGAATCGTTCGATCACGCGATACAGGATGCCGTGCCTGCGCTGGTCGTGGTGCAGAAAGCGCGACGACATCATCGGCGTCAGCGTGAGCGAAACGAAGGCGGAGGCGGCGACGGCGATGCTGACAGTGACGGCGAACTCGCGGAACAGCCGGCCGACGATGCCGCCCATCAGCAGCAGCGGGATGAACACCGCGATCAGCGAGGCGCTGATCGAGACGATGGTGAAGCCGATCTCGCCCGCGCCCTTGATCGCGGCTTCCATCGGCTTCATGCCGTCCTCGATGTGGCGGTAGATGTTCTCCAGCATCACGATGGCGTCGTCGATGACGAAGCCGACCGCGATGGTGAGCGCCATCAGCGACAGATTGTCGAGGCTGTAGCCGACCACGAACATCACGGCGAACGTGCCGACCAGCGCCAGCGGCACGGTCACGGCCGGGATCACCGTCGCCCACAGGTTGCGCAGGAAGATGAAGATCACCATCACCACCAGCGCGATCGACAGCAGCAGCGTGAACTGCACGTCCCTGACCGAGGCGCGGATGGTCAGCGTGCGGTCGCTCACCGCCTCCACCCTGATCCCTGGCGGGATGGACGCGACCAGCGCCGGCAGCCGCGCCTTGATCGCTTCCACGGTGTCGATCACGTTGGCATCCGGCTGCTTGAAGATCACCAGCAGCACGGCGCGCCGTCCGTTCTCGAACGCCGTGGTCAGGTCGTTCTCCGGCCCGTCCACCGCCTCCCCGATGTCGCGCACGCGCACCGGCGCGCCGTTGCGATAGGCCAGGATCAGGTCCTGGTACTCGGCGGCACGGGTCAGCTGGTCGTTGTCGTAGAGCGTGTAGGTGCGGGTGCGCCCGTCGATCGCGCCTTTCGGCGCATCGACGGTCGCGTTCACCAGCATGTTGCGCACGTCCTCCAGCGTCAGCCCCATCGCGGCGAGGCGCGCCGGGTCGATCCGC
>JAJZVE010000637.1 GCA_021845835.1 Pseudomonadota bacterium
GGAAACTGCCAGACATCCGCCCCAGGCTCGATCAGCGCCTCGCAGCTTGACGCGCCGCGTCAACCATCTCCACCGCGGCACTCACCGGACGCTTACACTGAAGCGACGAGACGGCACCGATCAGCATGACGATCGCGGAGCCCCGAAAGGAGGATGTCCCCATTGTGCTTGACGCGAGGCAACGGGGATCAAAGCACGGAGCGCTGGGCGATCGCCTGCTTGAAAAGGGCGATCGCCTTGCCTGGGTTCAGGCCTTTGGGGCAGGTCGCAGTACAATTCATGATCGTGTGGCACCGATACAGACGGAACGGGTCATGCAAATCGTCAAGCCTCTGCTCAATGGCTTCATCGCGACTATCCACGATCCAGCGGTAGGCCTGCAGCAGCACCGCCGGACCGAGATAGCGATCACCGGTCCACCACCAACTCGGACATGCGGTGGTGCAGCAGAAGCAGAGGATGCATTCCCAGTAGCCATCGATCTGTGCTCGCTCCGCGATCGACTGCGGCCGTTCTCCATCCGGTGGTGGAGGTGTGTCTGCTTGCAACCACGGTTTTATCAGCCGGTACTGGGCATAGAGGTGGCCCAGATCGACGACCAGATCCTTGATGACCGGCAAATGGTTTAGCGGGTAAATGCGGACAGCACCGTCGATCTCGGCAATCGGCGTCGTGCAGGCGAGGCGGTTGGTGCCATCGATGTTCATGGCGCAAGAGCCACAGACACCCTCGCGGCAGGAGCGGCGGAAAGTCAGCGTCGGATCGATCTCGTTTTTAATCTTGATGAGGGCGTCGAGCACCATTGGCCCGCATTGATCGAGGTCGACGGAAAACACATCATGTGCCGGGTTGGCGTCCGCGTCCGGGTTCCAGCGATAAACACGAAGCTGCTTGAGGTGCGAACGGTCGGCCGGCGCTGGCCACGTCTTACCGCTGCTTACTCTCGAATTCGCTGGGAGTTTGAACGCAACCATCGTCGCCTCTCCTTTCGTGAGTCAGAGCAGGCGCCGCGCCCTATGCCGATACCGCGATCCTGTCGTCGGCGCCATTTCCGTTCCCTACCCCGCCAATATGGCCTGGTATCACATATCTGGCCGTCTTGGTGAGCCATCTCCAGCTTGATATTGGTATTATTGGTACCGATTTAAAGGAAAGTTACCCGGCAGGCCAACGTCTCAGCCAATTCGTAGGAGCGCCAAACGTATGTCGCACGAATACGATGATCCGGTCACCGCATTGGCGATCGATACGGCAGTAAGCGTAGCGCTTCGGTTACATGCGCAAAGACGGGCCGTGCTGCTCGATGATATTGCAAGAGAGGCCGTGGATGCCGTCTTCTGTCACTGTGTTACGCGAGCTGCGGATGCCAGTATGGGTCATACTTCCCCGGTGCATGAAGGCCTGATTGCGGAAGTTACGAGGCTGGTGCGCCTGGCGGCCGACGATTGCGTCGTCGACACGGCTTCCGAGGAGTCATTTCCCGCGAGCGATCCGCCGGCCTGGATCTGGCGGGCGTGACCCGCGCGCGCTGCAATCCTGCTTATGGTCTACCAGTCGGCTGCTGCGGCTCCGCCGCATCGAGCATCAACGCCGCATGGGCATAAGCGCCGCCGGCGCGCATTTCGGCAGCGACCCAGATCGCCTCCATCAACTCCTGCTCGGTCGCCCCGGCGCGCAAGGCCGCCTTGGTGTGACCCTTGATGCAATAAGGGCACTGGGTGACGTGCGCCACGGCCACCGCGATGATCTGCTTGAACTTCGCCGACAGGGCTCCTTCGGCGAATACTGCCTTGCCGAACGCCTCGAACGCCGCCTGCTGCGCCGGTGCGAGCGCTCGCCTGCGTTCGGCCGACTGCCGGGTGGCCTGAGGATACATCCTCTCGCTCATCTCACGTCTCCAGTCCACAATGTTGCGTCTTTCCGCGGCCGTAAATCATCGGCTCGGCCTTTCCAGCGGCCATCCAGCTCGCCGCCTTCGCGCGTCACCAGCACCCTCCCACCACGTCGCCGGTGGCATCCGACGTCATAGAGCGGAACGGACCGTGACCTCACCTCGTTTGATCTCGGTGCGGAAACCATGCACGATTTTCACGGCCTGTCGGCTCATCGGCGGCCACTCCCGCATCCTGCCGAGCCGCTGAGCGGCTCGGTTCAGGCTTTCAAGAAAGAGGTATTTTAGATACAATATAAACTTGCGTTCGCCAACGTCCATCCTCAGGATCTGTCATGCGCTTGACACAGTTTACCGATTTCGGGATCCGCGCTCTGATTCTCCTGGCCGACCGCGATGGCGAAGTCCTGAGTGCCGCCGCCATCGCCGGGTCGCTCGGCGTGTCGGTTCATCACATGGCGAAAGTACTCCAGGCGTTGGGCGACGCCGGGTTGGTCCGCAGCCATCGGGGCAAACAGGGTGGAGTAGCACTCGCACTTCCGCCATCGGCCATTCGCCTGGGTACTGTTGTGCGCGTGCTGGAGCAGGGCCAGCCACTGGTCGAATGCTGCCGCGCCGATGGCGGTGCCTGCGTGCTGACCCCGGCCTGCCGGTTTCGCGCGATACTGCGCGGAGCAGAGCACGCTTTCCTTGTAGAGCTGGATAGGTTCAGTCTCGCCGAATGCCACATCCCTGGTCTTGCCAAACTCCTCGCTCCAAACCGCGCCGCGTAGGGCGGGCGGCACCACCCGCTCTGACACAAATTCGGTATTGACAATACTGATATCACGGGTAGAGTGATTCTGCGGTGGCGACTGACGCCAGATGGAGGAATTCATGAGCCAGCTTGTCGATGTTTCCGGACTAGCCGCCCAGACGGTCGGACGAATTGCCGCAACCATGCCCGGGGCTGCGGGCATTTTCCAGGAACACGGGGTCGATTTCTGCTGCGGTGGCGACCAGACCCTCGCCGATGCCGCAGCCAAACGGGCGCTCGACGTCAAAGCACTGATCGATGAACTCGCCGCGGCCAACCCAGCCAGCGCGGCGACGATGGATGATGTACCGTCGGCACAATTGATCGAGTACATCGAGACGCGTTTCCACGCTGTCCATCTGCGCGAGCTGGCGTGGCTGATCCGTCTCGCGGGCCGGGTCGAAGTCGCGCACAAGGACAACGCCGTCGTGCCGGCGGGGCTTGCCGATTTGCTTGCGCGCCTGCGTGCGGAGATGACTCTGCATCAGAAGCGAGAGGAGGTTGTGCTGTTCCCGATGATGCTGACGGGCGGCGGACCGATGATTGCGGCAACGATGGCCGCCATGCGCGCCGAGCACGATGATCACGGAGCGTCTCTGTCGGCGATCGATCGGCTTACCCATGGCCGTTCGGCACCTGACGATGCGTGTGCCACTTGGCGTGCACTCAGCACCGGGCTGACCAAGTTTCACAACGACCTCGTGACGCATGTGCATCTCGAGAACAACATCTTGTTTCCGCGATTTGCCAATACCAGTGCGGCTGACGCAAGAGCCTGACGTCAAGTATCTCGGGGGTGGTCGCAAAGCCATGCGTGCACCGGCCGCGTGTGTCGTGATGTGCTTGACTGGAATGTTCCGTGGGTGGCAGAGCGGCGGCGTACGACCTGCGGAAGATCGTTGCGCCCGCCGGTATGGAGATCGCCGATGACCTACGTGGTCACCGAAAGCTGCATCAAGTGCAAATATATGGATTGCGTGGAGGTATGTCCGGTGGACTGCTTCTATGTGGGTGAGAACATGCTGG
>JAJZVE010000638.1 GCA_021845835.1 Pseudomonadota bacterium
CCACACGAGGCCGGCGGACAGCACGATGCAGGCGCCCAGGATCAGCATCTGCGCCTGCGTCACCCGCACCGCGCCCAGCGTCAGCGCCCCGGTGCCGATCACGCCCGGCGGCAGGCGGCGGATGTCCGGGGTGAGCAGCGTGCTCAGGCCGGCATACAACGCGAGCACCGCGCCCAGCGTCACCATCAGCGACGAAAGCTCATCCGCGCGCTGCCGCCGCAACCGGGTCAGCAGCAGCCCATCGATGGCGACCGCGATGACGCCCGCGGCCAGCGCCGCCGCCGGCAACGCCACCGCAAGCCCGACGCCGGCATAGCGCGTCAGGTACCACGCCACGAACGCGCCGGCGGTGAAATAGAACCCGTACGTCAGGTTGATCACGCGCAGCACGCCGAACATCAGCGTGAAGCCGAGCGCGAACAGCGCATAGGTGGCGCCGAGCAGGACGCCGTTGACCAGTTGCTGCGCCAGCACGGGATCAGGCGGCGATGCGGAACTGGCCGCCGTGCATCTCCAGCACCACCACGCCCTCGGTCGAGGCCGGGTTGCGCCTGGCGTCGAAGCGGAACGGCCCCAGCACGCCGACATGGTTGGTCTCGATCAGCGCCTTGCGGATGCGCTGCGGGTCCGGCCCGCCGGCATGGCGGATCGCCTCGGCCAGGATGAACAGCGTGTCGTAGGCCTGCGCCGCGAACTGGTCGGGGTCGTGGCCGTATTTGGCGCGGAACGACTGCACGAATTTCCGGTTCAGCGGATCGGGCTTGGCCACGAACCACGGGCTGCCGACGATCAGCCCGTC
This sequence comes from Pseudomonadota bacterium, assembly GCA_021845835.1. Next base: position 800 of record JAJZVE010000638.1, read on the forward strand.
CGCCGCGGCACCCGCGATCTGGCCGAGCTTGGGCGAGTTCGATCCGTTGCCGCCGATGAACAGCGTTTCCTTGCCGAAGCCCAGTTGCCGCGCCTGCAGCAGCACGCCGGACACCGGCTCGACCAGGGCGGAGATGCCGATCGCGTTCGGCGCCTTCGCCTTGATCGCGGTGAGCTGGGCGGAGAAGTCGGTGTCCTTGCTGCCGAAGCTCTCGGTCGTGAGGATTTTCAGCCCCGCGCCCTGCGCCGCCGCCTTCATCACCTCGTAGCCGGATTTCGAGAAGGCGTCGTCGTTCGCGTACATCAGCGCGATCGTCCTGACGCCGCGCGACACCGCCTTCTTCATCGTCACCGGGATCACGTCGGCTTCCGGCAGCGCGGTGCGGAAGATGAACGGGCCGATATCGGTGATGCCATTGGCGGTGGTGGAGGTGCCGATGGTCGGGATGCCGCGCCCGTTGGTCACCGGCCCCATCGCGAACATCGAATTGGACAGCGTCGGCCCGATGATCGCCGCGACGTGGTCGCGGCCGATCAGCTTGCGGGCGGCGTTGATCGCGCCGTCCTTGGTGCCGCCGGAATCCGCGACCGTCAGCGCGATCAGCTTGTCCTTGGCGTTCACCTCGGCCAGCGCCAGCTCCACCCCGGCGCGGATGGCGTTGCCATAGGCGGCGGCGGGGCCGGACAGCACGGCGACCAGCCCGACCGGCACCGCCGGCATCTCGGCCGCACGCGCCCCGCGCGTCCCCGCCGCCGCCAGAGCGGCCAGCGCCGCCGCGAATTCCCTGCGCTTCATCCCCCGATCCTCCGGCCGTCGTGCGGCGACCGTGATGGAGATTTCGCGCGCCGGGTGCAAGCCCGAAGCCTTGCGTCCCCGGCCTTGCATCGCGCCCGCGCGCTTGTCATGCAGCCCGAATGACACAGCGCCTGCGCATCGCCACCTGGAACATCAATTCGCTCCGGCTCCGATTGCCGCTGCTCTCAAGGCTCACGGAGGCGCTCGACCCCGACGTGATCTGCCTGCAGGAGACGAAGGTGCCGGACGCGCTGTTCCCCGCCGAGGGGCCGCCGGCGCTCGGCTATCCGCACGTCGCCTTCCGGGGGATGAAGGGCTACAACGGCGTTGCCATCCTCTCCCGCATCCCGCTCGCGCCGCTCGACATCGCGCCCGACTGGTGCGGCAAGGGCGACTGCCGGCATGTCGCGGTCGCGCTCGACCTGCCCTCCGGCCCGGTCGAGCTGCACGATTTCTACGTCCCCGCCGGCGGCGACATTCCCGACCGCGCCGAGAACCCGAAATTCGCCCACAAGCTGGATTTCGTCGCCGAGGCGACGAACTGGTTCGCCGCCCGCCCGCCGCTCGCCCGCACCGTGCTGGTCGGCGACCTGAACATCGCGCCGCTGGAACATGACGTCTGGAGCCACAGGCAGCTTCTTGACGTGGTCAGCCACACGCCGCCGGAAACCGAGGGCCTGCTCGCCTGGCAGCGCGCCCGCTTCGTCGATGCGGTGCGGCATTTCGTGCCGGAGGACCAGAAACTCTATACGTGGTGGTCGTACCGCAACCGCGACTGGCGCGCCTCCGACCGCGGGCGGCGGCTGGACCATGTCTGGGTCAGCCCCGACCTGACCGACGCGCTGCGCCGCCAGACCGTGCTGAAGGACGCCCGCGACTGGCCGCAGGGGTCGGACCACGTGCCGGTCTGCGTGGAGATGGAAGTCTGACCGCTCAGAACACGCCCATCGCCAGCCCCGCCGCCAGCGCAGCCCCCAGTTCCGCGCAGCGGGCGAGATCGTCCGGCGGGATCGTTTTCGGCGCCAGGATCGCCTCCGGCGTCGTGGCATGGGTGCAGACGATCAGCGGCTCGGCGATGGCGCGCAGCCGCCAGCCGGTGGCGATGCGGGCAATCTGGCGCGCCGCGTTCTGGCCGTCGCTGCCGGCGCAGATCATGGTCGCGTAGGGCCGCCCGTTCAGCCGGTCGAGCGCCGCGTAGTAGCTGCGGTCGAAGAAATCCTTCATCAGCCCGGCGATGGCGGCGAGGTTCTCCGGGGTCGCGAAGATGTAGCCGTCCGCCGCCAGCAGGTCCCCCGCCCCGGCCTCTGCCGCCGGCAGCAGCCGCACGCGCGCCTCGGCGGCAGCGGCGGCGGCGGCGGCCTCCGCCATCTGCCGCGTGCCGCCGGTCATGGAGTGATGGACGATCAGCAGCGTCTTCATGGCCCGGCCGCCAGCCCTGGCACGCCCCGGCGGCGGCGTCCAGGGCGCGCGGCCGGTCCCTCACTCAGCGCCAGCGCCAGCCCATCGGGCCGGGCATCATCGCCTCGGCCTTCCGGCGCTGCTGGTCGGAGAGCGCGTCCCACAGCGCCTTGGTCGGGCCTTCCATCGCCTTCAGCCCGTCGAGGCGCTCCGTCAGCCGGCGTTCATGCTGCGCCAGCCGGTCCGGCCAGCTGGCTTCCGGCCCCTGCTGCATCATCTGCGCGCGCATCCCCCGCACCGCCCTGGCGCGCGTCCGCACCGCGTCGGCAAAGGCGTTCCACTGCGACTCCTGCGCGGCGGTGATGCCGAGTTCCGTCTTCATCGCGGCCAGATGCTCCTCGACGAACATGCCGGGCATCATGCCCCGGCCGGCGAAGCCGCCGGGCCGGTGCGCCATCATCTGCATCATGCCCTGCATCATCTGCATCATGCCGTGCATCATCTGCATCATGGGCCGCTCGCCGCCGGCCATGCCCGGCCCCATCATGCCGCCGGGGCCACCCATCATGCCCCAGCCGCCGCCCATGCCGCGCCCCATCATCCACGGGGCGGTCGCGGTGGCGTCGTCCTCCTCGTCTTCCTGCGCGTCGGCGGCGTCCTGCTCGTCCGTCCCGGCATAGGCGCGCGCCGACATGTCGCCGGCCTGCGCCATGCCGAA
>JAJZVE010000639.1 GCA_021845835.1 Pseudomonadota bacterium
GCATCGCGTAGGTGAGGCGCCGCGTCGCCTGCGGGCGCGCGTAGAGCACGCCAAGTGCCGCGATGCGGTCCTTCTCCGTCTCCAGGAAGCGCTGGAAATTCTCCGTGATCTCGGTCGCGCGCTTCACGTCGAAGCCGGCGGAGAGGACCGCGTCGGTGGTCAACTCGTCCACGATGATTTCGCTCTGCCGTTGCAGCTCCACGAGGCGTGTGCGGAATGTCGGGTTGGTGGCAATCGACTTGCATGCTTCCGCGCGCATCGTCGCCGCGACTTCCGCCGGCGGCGCCCCGGTCTCCTTGGCTCGCGCGTCGATGCGGTCGGGGTCGATGGCGTCCACCAGCCCGCGCGAGAGATCGGAGAGGCCAAGCCCGCCGGCGAGCGCTGCGAGTTCCTTCCGCCCGTCGGGCGGTAGCTTGAGCGCCAAGCGCGCGAGGCGGGCGGCGAGGGTCGAGCACGTGTCCTCGTCCATGTGCCCGAACGCAACCCGTTCCAGCAACGCGTCGAGCCCAACCGTCCGTTCGCGGTCCAGCGGCTGCGACGGCGTCTTGCAGCTCTCGGTCACGCCGACGGCATCCACGACAAGGAAGCGATCCTTGACGGTCGCGGAGGGTGTGGCCTTCTGGAGATCGCTCGGTAGGATGATGCGCGCACCGCGCCCGCGCATCTGCTCGAAATACTGCGCGCTGCGAACGTCGCGCAGGAACATGACCACTTCCAGCGCCGGGATGTCCGTGCCCGTGGCCACCATGTCCACGGTGGCAGCGATACGGAACAGGTGATCGTTGCAGAAAGCCTTGATGAGCGCCTGCCCGTTCTTGCCGGTGGCGCGATAGGTGATCTTCTGCGCGAAATGCGCATCCTCTGCGAACACCTCGCGCGCGATCTGCGTCACCGTCTCGGCATGCGCGTCGCTCTGGCAGAAGATCAGCGTCTTCGGCACTTCCGCCCGGCCAGGGAAGAGCTGTGTCGGCAGCGCGTCGCGATAGGCGGTCAGCACGGTGCGGATTTGGTTGGGGACCTCCACCACACGGTTGAGCTGCGGCGGCGCATAGGGGAGATCGGCTTCCAGCTCCGCGAAGCGCTGGCGCCGTGTCGTCCGGTCGCGGTGTGGCACGGCGAAGCCCGCCGGCACGGTGCCGCCGCGCTCGCCGACTTCGGTTCGGATGCGCCAGACCTCGTAATCGACGTTGACGCCGTCGGCGACCGAACGCTCGAACGGATATTCGGCGACGAGGTTCTGTTGGAAGAACCCGAGCGTATGGCGGCCGGGTGTTGCGGTCAGTCCCACGATGAAGGCGTCGAAATAGTCGAGCACCTGGCGCCAGGACCCGTAGATGCTGCGATGGCACTCATCGACGATGACGAGGTCGAAGATCTCCGGCGGGATTGCCTCGCTGTAGACGACCTCGTGCTGCACATGGTCGTCAGGCCGGTCGAAGCCGCTGCGCTCGTCGTCCTCTTCCGCCAGCTCCTCGCCGCGCAGGGCGGCGTAGAGGCGCTGCACCGTGCTGATGACGACGCTGGCGGCGTCCGAGATCGTGCGCCCCTCCAGGTGCTGCACGGTATATTCCTCGGCGAGCAGCGTCGTGGAGCCGGCGGGCTGGAAGTTGCGGAAGGCGCCAGCGGCCTGCCGGCCGAGATTGGCGCGGTCCACCAGGAACAGCACCCGCCGCACATGGCCATGGGTCAGAAGCCGGTGCGTCAGCGCGCAGGCGGCAAACGTCTTGCCCGCGCCGGTTGCCATCTGCACCAGCGCACGCGGACGGCCCTCCGCCAGCGAGGCTTCGACTTGGCGGACGGCATCAGCCTGGCACGGGCGCAGACCCGTGGGGTCCAGCGGCGGCATCGCGGCGAGGCGCTGGCGCAGGCTGGAGCCGGCCTTCAGCGTGGCGCGGAGCGTCTCCGGCCGGTGGACGGCGAACACCGTGCGCGGGCGCGGATGCGGGTCCCGCGCGTCCTGAAAGACGGTCTCGGTCCCGGTGGAGACGAAGACGAAGGGCAGGGGATCGCCCCAATGCGGGTAGTTGGCGGGCGCGGCGGCGGTGTAGTCCTCGGCCTGGGACACGACGCCGGCGAGCGTGAAGCCCTCCGGCTTCGCCTCCAGGGCGCCGCAGGCCCGCCCGTCCAGGAACAGCAGGTAGTCCGCCGGGCCGGTCCGTGTCTGCACCTCCCGCACCGCAACCCCTGGCCCGGCATGCAGGTTGATGGCGTCGCGGCTTTGCACGACCCAGCCCGACCGGGCCAGCATCGCGTCAATCTTCTGCCGTGCGCGGGCTTCCGGTTCCGTGGCCTGCATCGTGAGCCGGATCGTGCGCTATGCGGACCGGGCGCCGCAATGGGCAACCCGGTGACACCCACGAATCGGTTGCGTGGATAGCTTCGTGTTGCGGCGATGATCGTCGGCACTACCCAACTCTCTGGCGCGCGAGGCGGGACGGGGCTCGATCAAGTTGCCGATGCCGATCGTGCGGAAAAGCGCACGATGCCGTTCGACGACGATGCGCCCAGGTCAACCGGAAACACGCGGCCGAGCGAGCGCGGCCCGCTCAGCCGCATCCCCCCACCGATGCCACCCCGTTCGCCAGCGCCTCCGTCAGGCGCGTCAGCTCCGCGCTGTCGCGCCGCAGCGCCGCCAGCACCTCCTCCGCCTGCTCGCCCCGCTCGCGCCGCCGCCGCGCCGCCTCGTCGATCGCGCCTCCAGTGAGCGCCATGATCCCGGCGAGCCGCGCCTCGCTCTCGGCCGAGACCCGGCGAAACGCGGTGTCGAGCCCGCGCAGCATCGACCACCGGAGGTTTTCGACATTGCGCGCGACCACCGCGTCGAGCCGCGCCTCCAGCCGCGCCCGCGCCCGAAGCCGACGCAGCCGCGCCGGCAGCAGGCGCTCCACCAGCGAGGCGGGCGAGGGCAGGAAGCGGTTCTGCCAGGGCTGCGACACCCAGTAGGGCTCGGCTCCGACATGATAGGGCTCGCTTGCCTCCGCCTCGCCTGGGCTCACCTCGAAGATGGTCGCGGCGGCGTGGCGGATCGTACCCACCAGCGCGTCGGCACGCGCGGCATGGGCGTCGAACACCACCTGCAGGCGCTGGCGCAGCGCCTCCACCTGCGCCGCCATCTCGGCGTTGAACAGGGCGGGCACCGCGCCGGCGAGCGCCGCCTCCATCGCCGCGTCGTCGCCCTGGCGCAACGAACCCAGCAGCGCCGCCCGCGCGCGCTCGCGCAGCGCCACGGCCATCGCCTCGATCGTCGTGGCCGCCCGCCGCTGGTCGGCCTCCAGCAGGTCCCGCGCCATGCTCCGCTCGCGCTCCACCTCCGCGAGCGCCTTGTCGAGCGCCCGGCGGCGCGCGTCGATCTCCTCGAGCGGCAGTTCCCAGGCGCGGATGGATAGCGCCATGTCGGCAAGCACCTGGCTGATATGCCGCGCCGCCTTTTCGCGCACCGCCTGGCGCAGTGTCGCCTGCTTCTGCCGCTGCAATGGTGCCAGAATCTCGTCGCGGATGGCGCCGAGTCCGCTCGCGCCGACGCCGGCCTCCTCGCCTCGCTGGCGCGCCTCCAGCGCCTGGCGCGCGGAAAGCTGGAGGATGCGTGGCGCCGTCTCGCCTTCCGCCGTCAGCACCGACGTGACGAAGCCGAGCAGCGCCGCGCGCTCCTCCGCGTCGATCTGGTCGATCTTGTTGAGCACGACGTAGAGCCGCGCGACGTGCAGGCGC
>JAJZVE010000640.1 GCA_021845835.1 Pseudomonadota bacterium
GGCGCCGAGATGCACGGCATAGAACAGCGACCCGCGCGGCGACTCGCTCCAGCCCAGTCCCTCGGCGCCCGGCTGCGGCACGCAGTCCGCACGCACCTTCCCATCGGGCAGCAGCAGCAGGATGCGCTGCATGAGGACAAAGCTGGCGTCGATCTCCGCGATGCGCACGCGCTGGCGCGCGTAGCCGTCGCCTTCCGCACGCACCGGCACGGCGAGCGGCAGGTCGGCATAGGCGGCATACGGATGGTCGCGCCGCAAATCCCGGTCGAACCCCGACGCGCGCTGGATCGGCCCGGTGGCGCCCTGATCGAACGCGATCCGGTGCGGCAGGACACCAGTGGTGATGAGACGGTCGAGATGGCTCTCCGACGCTTCGAGCCGGGCCGCATAGCGGGCCGCCTTGCCGCGCAGGCGTTCGAGTTCGTCGCCGAGCCAGTCGCCGGGCGCGAGATCGCGGCGCAGCCCGCCAGGCACCAGCAGGCCGCGCAGGAAGCGGCTGCCGGTCAGCCGCGCGTTGATCTGCCTGGCACGCTCCTCCAGCAGCTTGCCCTCCGCCTCGCCGACCTTCAGCGTGGTCGTGTTGCAGAGATGGCCGAGGTAGTGCAGGTGGTTGTAGAGCCGTTCCAGCTCGGCGAGCAGCACGCGCAGCCAGCACGCGCGCACCGGCACGAGGACGCCGCACGCCGCTTCGACCGCCTGGCAATAGGCCAGCGCGTGCGCGACCGAGCCGACCGCCGAAACCCGCTCGGCCAGCACGATGCCCACGCGCGGGTCGCGCCCCTCGAAACGCTGCTCCATGCCGCGATGCTTGAAGAACAGATGCGGCGCGTAGTGGATGATCTGTTCGCCGATATAGAGGAAGGTGAACTCGGCCGACTCGAGCACGTCGGCGCGCACCGGCCCGAACGGCAGTTGCTGCACGGCCTCCGCGTCCACGGCGGGGAGGTTGCGTCGCCCATTGCCGTTCGCCGTACCGGTGTCCTGCACGACAAGCGGCAGCGGCTCAGGGTGGCCGGCGAAGCGCAGCCCATAGAGATCGGCAGCCTCGCGCTCGTACCAGCCGAGCAGCGGCCAGACCCGCGCCAGGCTCGGCGGATCGCGCCCGGGACGGCAGCGCCAGACGGCGAAGCGCCGTTCGCCGGTTTCGGCGAGATAGCGCAATTCCAGCCCGCCGGCATCGTCGCGCCGGGCATACATCATCTGCATGCGCCCGCCGGTCCGCAGCAGGCTTTCCGCCTCGTCGTGCAGTTGCCCCTGCGCCACATCCCGGCGTTCGATGCCGCTCATGGCGCCGCTCCGGCTATCTGTACGGCGCCGCCCAACGAATGCGCGACAGTCACAAAATAGCTCCAGAGCGCGTCCGGCCACCACAGGCCGAATACCAGCAGCGGCAGCAGCGCGCCCCACATCGGCACCAGGCACCAGGCGCTGACCGTGTGCTGCGGAACCTGATCCGCCCCGGCCGGCTCGAAATACATGATGCGGAAGTGATTGAGGAAGCCGATGAAGATGACGATCAGCAGCGCCGCCATGACGAACACGGCCCAGGCCGACGAGGTGCGCAGGCCGGCGCGCAGGATGGTCAGCTCGCTCGCGAACAGGCCGAACGGCGGGGCGCCGGTGATCGCGACGGCGCCGGCCAGCCACAGCGCGCCGAACACCGGAAAGCGCCGTGCCACGAGGCGGATGCCGCCGATGTTCCTGGTGCCGTAGCTGCGCATCGCGCTGCCGGCGCCGAAGAACATCAGCGACTTGTTCAGCGAGTGGTTGAGCATGTGGTAGAGCGCGCCGGCCACCCCGAGCGGCCCGCCGAAGCCGAAGCCGAGCGCGATGACGCCCATGTGCTCGACGCTGGAATAGGCCATCAGCCGCTTGACACCGCGCTGGCGCACGATGAACAGCGCCGCCACCAGCAGCGATGCGGTGCCCAGCACCACCAGCACGGTGCGCGGCAATGGCCCGACCCCGGCCGCATCGACCACCGCGAGATAGCGCACGATGCCGATCATCGCCGTGTTCAGGAGCGCGCCCGACAGCAGTGCCGACACCGGCGCGGGGCCTTCGCTGTGCGCGTCGGGCAGCCAGGTGTGCATCGGCGCCAGCCCGACCTTGGTGCCGTAGCCGATCAGCACCAGCAGGAAGGCAAGGACCAGCAGCGCATGGTTGGCGTGCGGCGCGGCGTACCGCAGCACCGCCCAGGTCATGTCGTAGCCGGGGCCGAGCACGAACGAGCCGGCCCAGTAGAACAGGACGGTGCCGAGCAGGGCGAGGCTGATGCCGCCCGACACCACGATGATGTATTTCCAGGCGGCCTCGATGCTCTCGGGTGCGTGCTCGAAGGCGACCAGGAAGGTGCTGACGAGCGTGGTGAGCTCGATCGCGATCCAATAGACGCCGGCGCTGTTCATCATCGGCCCGACCAGCGTGGTCAGAGCGAACCCGGCGAACAGTGCATAGAAGCGCGGCAGGCGGTTGGCCTCGCCGAGCAGGCGCATGTAGCCGATGGCGTAGATGGAGGCGAGCAGATAGACGATTGCGGCGCACAGGATCGACCACGCGCCAAGACCGTCGAGGATGACGTAGCTGCGCCAATAGACCTGCGGCGCCGCGCCGACGGACGCGGCGAGCGCCAGCGCCGCCAGGAAGGCGATCACGCTGGCGGCAAGATTGAGGGTCTCGGCCCAGGCCGCGCGTCGCGTGAGCAGGATCAGCGCGATCGCCACGGCCGGCGCCAGCACGATCGCGAGGGCGAGCCAGCCTGCCATTCAGCCCACCAGCCGCCGCAGCCCGAGGCTGCTGGTGGTGCCGACATGCGTCTGCAGATACTGCACGAGAAGGCCGAAGCAGGCGACCACGATCAGCAGATCGAACAGGATGACGATTTCGACCAGCAGCGGCATGCCGGGCACGAGGATCTGCGCGCCGAGGAAGATGCCGTTTTCCAGCACGAGCAGCCCGAGGATCTGGCTGATCGCCTCGTGCCGCACCGCCAGCATCAGGAAGCCGATGAGCTTCATGGACAGCATCACGGTGAGCGCCAGCACGACGATGGTGCCCGTCAGGCCCAGTTCCGCGCCGATGCGCGCGGCGACAATGAGCGCGAAGATCACGCCGAGCGCGCCGATGACGAGGCTGGAACTTGCCTGCAAAATGACGTGGACCTCGCGCGCCACGTTCAGCCGATGGATGATGCGGAAGATCAGGTAGGGCAGAAACAGGCCGCGGAACAGGAACGTCAGCATCGCGATCAGATAGAGTTCCGGGTAGTTGCCGTAGCATCCGACCGCCGCGGACAGCGCCGCGATCAGCCAGGATTCGGCCGCGAAGGCATACAGGTAATGGCGAAGCCAGCGCGAGCCGAGCATGACGAAGGCGAGCAGCAGGCTGGCAATGGCCATCAGGCTGAACAGCGATGCGGCGAGCGGGTCGAGATGCGCGGCGAGCATGGGGGTCAGCCCAACTGGGTACCGATGATGGCGAGCACGGCGAGCAGGAAGGAAGCCGCCAGCGGCTCCTGATAGCGGTAGAAGCGCAGGCGCGATTGCGTGGTGTCGACGAACACGACCACGCAGGCCACGAGCAGGAATTTCGCCACAAGCGCAGCAGTAGCACCAACCACGCCCAACGCAGTCCCGCGGTACGAAAGCCCCCAGGGCAGCGTCAGCACGTTGCAAAAGATCGTGTAGAGGATGAACTGCT
>JAJZVE010000641.1 GCA_021845835.1 Pseudomonadota bacterium
CGTGCCCCCTGTGCCGCCGCGCCCGCCGCGGCACAGGGGCCGGCGGGCGCCTGGGTCGGCAGCTACGTCTGCGCGCAGGGGCTCACCGCGCTCGACCTCACGCTCGACTCGCCGGATGGCACGACCGTGACCGGCATCTTCCATTTCGCCACGCTGCCGCCGCATCGCGCGGTGCCGGAGGGCTGCTTTCGCGTGACCGGCCGGTTCGACAAGGCGACCGGCACGGTCACGCTGTCCCCGGCCGGCTGGCTGCTGCGGCCGGCCGGCTTCGTCACGGTGGGACTGTCCGGCGCGGTGTCGCCGGACGGCACCATGCTGGCGGGCCGCGTGTACGGGCCGTGGTGCGACACGTTCACGGTGCGCCGCGCCGCCGCCCTGCCGCCGCGTGCCGCCGCCTGCACCCCCCGGCCGGACCTGGTTGCGTCCGCCGCGCATTGATCCTCCGCTGGCAGCCCCCTAGCTTGTCGCCATGCCCGACACGCTGCGCATCGCCCTGGCCCAGATCAACCCCGCGGTGGGCGCGATACGCCACAACCTTGATCTGATCCGTCGCGCCCGCGCCGAGGGCGCGCGGCTCGGCGCCGATCTCGTCGTCACACCCGAGTTCTCGATCGGCGGCTACCCGCCCGAGGATCTGGTGCGCAAGCCGGCCTTCGTCGCCGCCTGCGAGGCGGCCATCCGCGACCTCGCCGCCGACACCGCCGATGGCGGTCCCGGCGTGATCGTCGGCGGCCCGTGGCAGGACGGCACGCGGCTGCACAACGCGGCCTATGTGCTCGATCAGGGCGGCATCGTCGCCCGCCGCGCCAAGCACGAACTGCCCAATTACGGCGTGTTCGACGAGAAGCGGGTGTTCGACGCCGGTCCCGCGCCCGGCCCGGTCGCCTTTCGCGGCTTCCGGCTCGGCGTCATGGTGTGCGAGGATTGGTGGCTGCCCGCCGTCGCCGAAACCCTCGCCGAGAGCGGGGCGGAGATGCTGCTGTCGATCAACGGCAGCCCGTACGAGGTGGACAAGCAGGCATACCGCATCCAGCTCGCCGTCCGCCGCGTGGTGGAGACCGGGCTGCCCTTCGTGTTCTGTGCCCAGGTCGGCGGCCAGGACGAACTGGTGTTCGAGGGCGCGAGCTTCGTCCTCAACGCCGACCGCAGCCTTGCCGTGCAGATGCCGTATTTCGCGCCGGCGGTGACGCTCACCGAATGGACGCGCGACGGCGAGCGGCTGGTCTGCGCCCCGCTTCCCTTGCCCGCCGAGCCGGAGCGGCTCGATCTCGTCTATCGCAGCCTGATGCAGGGGCTTGCCGACTACGTGCGCAAGAACGGCTTCCCGGGCATCATCCTGGGTCTGTCGGGCGGCATCGACAGCGCGCTGTCCGCCGCCATCGCCGCCGACGCGCTGGGGCCGGAGCGCGTGCGCAGCTTCATGCTGCCCAGCCCCTACACCAGCCGCGACAGCCTGGAGGACGCGGCGGACTGCGCCCGCCTGCTCGGCATCCGCTGCGACACGGTGCCGATCACCCCGGCCATGAACGCATTCGGGGAGGCGCTGGCGCCGGTGTTCGCGGCGCGGCAGGCCGACGCCACCGAGGAGAACATCCAGGCGCGGTCGCGCGGCCTGATCCTGATGGCGATCTCCAACAAGTTCGGCGACATGCTGCTGACCACCGGCAACAAGAGCGAGATGTCGGTCGGCTATGCGACGCTCTATGGCGACATGTGCGGCGGCTATTCGGTGCTGAAGGACGTCTACAAGACCACCGTGTTCGCGCTCGCCCGCTGGCGCAACGCGCACCGGCCGCAGGGGGCGCTGGGACCGGACGGCCCGGTGATGCCGGAGCGCGTCATCACCAAGCCGCCGACCGCGGAGCTGAAGCCGAACCAGACCGACCAGGACACGTTGCCGCCCTACGACGTGCTTGATGCGATTCTGGCCGGGCTGGTGGAGGGCGAGCAGAGCGTGGACGCGCTGGTGGCGGCGGGACATGACCGGGCGACGGTGCTGCGCGTCTGGCGCATGCTCGACCGCGCCGAATACAAGCGCCGGCAGGCGCCGCCGGGCGTGAAGATCACGCCGCGCGCCTTCGGCCGCGACCGCCGCTACCCGATCACCAACGGCTTCACGGCGCTGATCGCATGAGCGGTTTCGGGGCGGACGACCTGTTCGCGCCGGCCGGCGGCTGGCGCGTGCGCATCCTCGACCTTTCCGGCGGTGCCGAGGACAATGTGGTGGAGGAAGTGACCGGCTTTCCGACGCTGATGCAGGCCAACGCCTTCGCCCGCCGCTACGTGCGCGACAGCGTTGAACGCTGTCGCGCCGCCGGCCTGTCGTCGCGCGAGGTGCTGGATGCCTGGTTTGCCTTCGGCGAGGACGCGGAGGTGGTGGAGGCGGGCGACGCCGGCTGGCGCAGCGGCACAGAGCTCGCCGACTTCGCCGACCGTCCGGCCGGGGAGGAGGAACGCGACTGGCGCGCCATCGACCCGCGGCGCGACGTCGATCCTGACGAGGACGCATGACCGCGCGCGTCCGCTTCGCGCCCTCGCCCACCGGCTATCTGCATGTCGGCAACGCGCGGCTGGCGCTGGTGAACTGGCTGCATGCGCGCCGCCACAACGGGCGCTTCCTGCTGCGCCTGGACGACACCGATGCCGCGCGCAGCACGGACGCTTACGCCGAGGCGATCGGCCACGACCTGCGCTGGCTTGGCCTGGATTGGGACGAAACCTTCCGCCAGTCGGCGCGGCTGGATCGCTACGCCGAGGCGGCGGAGGCGTTGAAACGCTCCGGCCGGCTGTATCCCTGTTTCGAGAGCGAGGAGGAGTTGCGCTTCAGGCGCGAGCAGCGCCTCAGGCGCGGCCAGGCGCCGGTGTATGACCGCGCCATGCTGAAACTCACCGCCGCGCAGCGGGCGGCGGCGGAAGCCGGCGGCAAGCGGCCGTACTGGCGGTTCCTGCTGTCGGATGGCGCGATCGGCTGGGACGATCTGGTGCTCGGGCGGCGCCAGGTGAAGCTGCCGGCGGTGTCGGATCCGGTGCTGATCCGCGCCGACGGCACGCCGCTCTACACCTTCTGCTCGGTGGTGGACGACCTGGATTCCGCTGTCACGCACGTGATCCGCGGCGAGGACCACGTGACCAACACCGGCGTGCAGCTCGATCTGCTGGCGGCCCTCGGGGGCGATCCGGCGAAACTGCGGTTCGCGCATCTGCCGCTGCTGCTCGACGAAAAGGGAGAAAAACTGTCCAAGCGCCTGGACGGTCTGTCGCTGCGCCGGCTGCGCACCGACGGCGTGGAGCCGGCGGCGATCACGTCCTATCTCGCCCGCCTCGGCTCGGCGCGCGACCCGGTGCCGGCAAGCCTGGAGGAACTGGCCGGCGATTTCGACTTCGCCCATTTCTCCGCCGCCTCGTCGCGCTTCGACATCGCGCAGTTGCAGGCGCTGAACCGTCGCGTGCTGCAGGGCCTGGACTTCGCCGCCGTCGCCGCGCGCCTGCCGACAGGGGCGACCGAGGCGTTCTGGCTCGCGGTGCGCGGCAATCTCGATCTGCTCGGCGAGGCGCGCGGCTGGTGGGATGTGGTGGCGGGCACCATCGTACCGCCGGTGATCGAGGGCGAGGGCGACTTCCTGCGCACCGCGCTTGCGGTGCTGCCGCTGGAGCCGTGGGACGCACAGGTCTGGAGCGCCTGGACCGAGGCGCTGAA
>JAJZVE010000642.1 GCA_021845835.1 Pseudomonadota bacterium
AACCGACCTGACCATCGACCGCGCGACGACGGCGCGGCTCGGCATCACGCCGCTGCAGATCGACAATACCCTGTATGACGCCTTCGGCCAGCGTCAGGTGTCGGTGATCTACAGCGCACAGAACCAGTACCACGTGGTGATGGAAGTGGCACCGCGCTACTGGCAGAACCCCGAGACGCTGCGCGAGATCTGGGTCAGCACCGTGGGCGGCCCGCCGAGCGGCACGCAGAGCACCAATGCGCTGCCCGGTACGGTCAGTATGGCAGGCCCGGTCAGCGCCGCGGCGTCGCTGGCGGCGCAGTCGGTGCGCAACCTGGCCACCAACACCATCGCCGCCGTCGGGCACGGCGTCGCCTCCGCCGGCGCGGCGGTCAGCACGACCAAGGAAACGATGATCCCGCTGTCGGCGGTGGTGCATTACGCGCCGGGCAACACGCCGCTTTCGGTCAACCATCAGGGGCCGTTCGTCGCCACCACGCTGTCGTTCAACCTGCCGCCCGGCGCGGCGCTCAGCGGTGCCGTGGCGGCAATCGACGCGGCGGCGCGGCGGATCGGCCTGCCGGCTGACATCCACGGTGACTTTGCCGGTGCCGCGCAGGCGTTCCGGCAGTCCTTGGCCAACGAGCCGGTGCTGATCCTGGCTGCGCTGCTGGCCGTCTATATCGTGCTCGGCATCCTCTATGAGAGTTTCGTGCATCCGGTGACGATCCTGTCCACGCTGCCGTCGGCCGGCGTCGGTGCCGTGCTGGCGCTGCTGGTGTTCCACACGGAGTTTTCCATCATCGCGCTGATCGGGCTGTTCCTGCTGATCGGCATCGTCAAGAAGAACGCGATCATGATGATCGACTTCGCCGTCGTTGCGGAGCGGGACCAGGGGATCGACCCGCGCGAGGCGATCTTCCAGGCCTGCCGCCTGCGTTTCCGTCCGATCATGATGACCACGATGGCGGCGATGCTGGGCGCGCTGCCGCTGGCGCTGAGCTTCGGCGAGGGCGGCGAGCTGCGCCGGCCGCTCGGCATCTCCATCGTCGGCGGGCTGCTGATCAGCCAGGTGCTGACCCTCTATACGACGCCGGTCGTGTATCTCGCCTTCGACCGGCTGCGCCTGCGCCTGCGACGCTGGCGCGGCCCGGCGGCGGCGGCGGAACCGGCGGAATGAAACGGCTCGTGCTGCTGCTGCCGGCGCTCGCCGCCTGCACCGTCGGTCCGGACTATTATCCCGCGCCGGCGCCGGTCTCGCCCGCGTTCAAGGAACTGGCCGGCTGGGCGCCCGCCGCGCCGGCCGACGCGGCCGCCAAGGGGGCGTGGTGGTCGGTGTTCGGCGATCCTGTGCTGGACCGGCTGGAGCGCCAGGTCGTCATCACCAACCAGACGGTCCGCCAGGCCGCAGCGGCCTATGACCAGGCACGCGCGCTGGTGGCGGAGGTGCAGGCCGGGCTGTTCCCCACGCTCGGCGTCTCGCCGAGCGTCACCCGCACCAGCCTGAACGGCGTCGTCGGCACGTTCGGCACGCAAAGTACGGGCAAGGCGTTCACGCAGTACAGCCTGCAAGGCAGCGCCGGCTGGGATCTCGATGTCTGGGGCCGCATCCGCCGCCAGATCGAGGCGCAGCAGGCGGCGGCCGAGGGCGGCGCCGCCGATCTCGCCAATGCCACGCTGGCGGCGCAGGCGACGCTCGCGGTGGATTACTTCGATCTGCGCGCCCAGGATTCGCTCATTGTCCTGCTGCAACAGACCATCGCCGCCTATGCGCGCGCGCTGGCGATCACGCAGAATCAGTACGAGGCCGGCACCGCGTCGCGCGGCGATGTCGTGACTGCCGATGCGCAGCTCAAGACGGCGCAGGCGCAACTGGTCGGCGTGGGCGTGCAGCGGGCGCAGTTCGAGCACGCGATCGCGGTGCTGACCGGCCACCCGCCGGCCGACCTGACGCTGGCGCCGGCGCCGCTCGCGCGCGACGTGCCGGTGGCGCCGCCGGGCCTGCCGGCGACGCTGCTGCAGCGCCGGCCCGACATCGCCGCGGCGGAGCGCACGATGGCGCAGCAGAACGCCCTGATCGGCGTCGCGGTCGCCGCGTTCTATCCCGACATCACGTTAAGCGGCGCGCTGGGGTTCACCGGCGCGCCGCTGCAGAGCCTGTTCACCGTGGCCAACCGCGTCTGGTCGCTGGGCGCCGGGGCGAGCGAGCCGGTGTTCGAGGGCGGATTGCGGCTTGCGACCGTGGCGGCGGCGCGGGCGGGCTACGACGGCGCGGTCGCCAGCTATCGCCAGACCGTGCTGACCGCGCTGCAGCAGGTGGAGGACGACCTCGCCGCGCTGCGCATCCTGGAACAGCAGGCGGCGGCAGAGGATGCGGCGGTGGCGGCGGCGCAGCGGGCCGTCGATGTAACCCTGAACGAGTACCGCGCCGGCACCGTCGTCTATACCGCCGTCATCATCGAACAGACGCTGCTGCTCGCCGACCAGCAGACCGCGCTCGCCATCCAGCAGAGCCGCTTCGTCGCCGCCGTCGCGCTGATCGAGGCGCTGGGCGGGGGCTGGCAGTACGGCGACCTGCCGCCGCAAGTGCCGTTCAACCCGGCCGCGGTCGTGGAACCCTGAGGCGGGAGCAGCGAACGCGGACGGCCGCGCTGGCGGGACCGCAACGATTCGCATAGAGACGAAAATGGCGGCCAGGACTGGCCTGGCCGCCGCCTTAACAAGGGAGCATACGATGACGCAACATCGTCGGCTCCTGCCCTGGATCATGGTGATCGTGACCATCAAGGTCAAGATCATCGTGCGCCCGCGGTAGGAGCGGCGCCAGTCCCGCGAGGGGCTGGCGTCCTCCCTGGCGCGGCTGCCCGCCGATGCGCCGGCGCGTCGTGCCGCAAAAAGCGCGGCGATGAAGGCGTCGCCACCACCGGCCGGCGTCCTGCCAGTGCCGCGCCCACCTCGTCACGGATCGACAGCAGCGCGTGCGGCATGTTCTTTCCTTTCCGCCCAGCAATGCCCCGGCCGGGCAGCCGGGCGCAAGGCTGCGCCAGGCGCACGGAGGACCGGCATGAACGACGAGGCCGCCGCATCCGAAGCGGTCGGGCTGTCCAGCGCTACGGCGGCACGGCTGCGTGCCGAGTTCGGTCGCAACGCGGTGGCCGAGCCGCGCCCGCATCCGCTGCGCGTGTTCGCCGGCCAGTTCTGGGCGCCGGTGCCGTGGATGCTGGAAGCGGCGATCCTGCTGCAGGCGGCGCTGGCGCAGTATGCAGAGGCTGCCGTCGTCCTCGGCCTGCTGCTGTTCAACGCGGCGCTGTCCTTCGTCCAGCGCCGGCGCGCGCAGGCCGCGCTCGATCTGCTGAAGTCGCGGCTGGCCGTGCTGGCCGTGGTGCGCCGTGACGGCGCCTGGACCACGCTGCCGGCCGCCGATCTGGTGCCGGGCGATCTGGTGAAGCTCACGCTCGGCGCGGTGGTGCCGGCCGATCTGCGGCTGACCGAAGGCGCGGCGCTGCTGGACCAGTCGATGCTGACCGGCGAGCCGGTGCCGGCCGAGGCGGGGCCGGGTGCCACCGCCTATGCCGGCGCGCTGGTGCGTCGCGGCGAGGCGACGGCGCTCGTCACCGCGACCGGCGCGCGTACCTATTCCGGCCGCGCCGCCGAGCTGGTGCGCATCGCGCATGCCGAGAGCGCCGAGCAGCGCGCCATCGTCGGCGTGG
>JAJZVE010000643.1 GCA_021845835.1 Pseudomonadota bacterium
GACGCGCGTCTCGCGCGCATGGACCCGCTGACGGTGCTGGCGCGCCGGCCCGAACAGGTGGCGTTCCTCGGCGCCGAGTGGTCCGGCAACCCGATCGCCGCGCGCGATGTGTTCGTGACCGCGATCGGCGCCGGCACCACCTATCCCGACTACAAGCCGGCGCCGTTCATTGTTTCGGCCGAAGTGGACGGCGTCGATATGGTCACGGTCGTGACCGAGGGCATCTTCAGCTATTGCGGGCTGAAGGTGAAGATCGACACCGACCGCCATCTCGGCGCCGAATGCGCGCCCGTGCGCGCCGGCGGCGAGCAGGTCGGCCACGTCACCACCGCCGAATACGGCAGCCAGATGCTCTCGCTCGGCGGCGTGCGGCATTTGACCGGCGGGTCGAAGCGCGAAGGCGTGATGACGTGCGACAGCATGCTGACGCTGAGCAACGGCGGCGCGGTGGAGCTGTCGGTCGATGGCGGCGCGCGCGTCGTGGTGCAGGCGGGCGCCGCGCCGATCGTCGATGGCGTGCCGGAGAGCCGCATGCGCGTCGGCTGCGGCTCCGCCACCATCGGCATCTT
Organism: Pseudomonadota bacterium; assembly: GCA_021845835.1. The sequence goes on from JAJZVE010000643.1 coordinate 570, forward strand.
CGCGAGCCAGTGGCTCGGCCATGCCGACGAGGTGATCGTGGTCGACGACCACATCACCGGCGTGCTGACCGAGCATCAGGCGGGGCGGTTCCTGGACATGCGCCCGGCCGGCATCCGCGTGCGCGGCCGGCGCTCCACGCCCGGCCGGTATTTCCAGGTGGCCAGTCCCGGCCTCGGCTGGGGCGGCACCGACATCGCCGACCCGCTTTCGATCATCGAGCGCGTCGACCCGAAACTGGCCTGGCCCGGCCTGCGGCTGCTGATGGTCTCCACCACCGGCGAGCACGCGGCGTGGTTCGTGCTGGACGAGGCGCTGCGCCCGCAGCCGGCCGAGATGCCGCCCGCCATCCAGGCCGCCGTCGCGCGCATCGGCGAGAACTGCGAGCCGGCGCTGTGTTCGGTGCTGTTCATGGCCGGCGCCGGCGGCAGCCTGCGCGCGGGGGCGACGGAGAACCCGGTGCTGCTCACCCGCGCCGTGCAGGCGGGCCGCGCCCGCGTCACCGCCGGCGGCGCGCCGGTCTATGTCTGGCCGGGCGGCGGCATCACCTTCATGGCCGACGTGCGCGCCCTGCCGGCCAACGCCTTCGGCCATGTGCCGACGCCGGCGCTGGTGGCGCCGATCGAGTTCACCCTGCCGCGCGCCGACTACGCCGCGCTCGGCGGGCACATGGGGCGGGTGCGGCGGGTCGAGGACGTGCTGGCGGAGACGCGGGCGCGCGCCGTGGTGCTGCCGGAGGGCGTGCCGTTCCCGCTGCCCTGACGGGCCGCGCCCGGTCCCTTCCCCGCGCGCGGCGACCGGTGCGCAACGCGGCGCATCGGCCTCATTCCAGGTTGGTATGGCGGGCGCGCATCGCGTCCTCGGCGATGCCGCGCCGGTGCCGCAGCGCGGCGACGACGTATTCGGCCAGCAGGAACTGCGCCGCCTCGAACGCGCTGCCCATCGGCAGCACCGCGCTCGCCGCCTCGTGCTGCGCCATGGTGCGCGCCGGGATCACCAGCACCAGATCGGCCGCCGGACGCAGCGCCGCGTCCGCCTGCGCGGTCAGCAGCGCAACGCGGGCGCCGGCGCGCCGCGCCACCTGCATGTAGCCGCCCACCGTGGCCAGATGCCCCGGCCCGGCGCTGGCGATCAGCAGGTCGCCGGCGGCCAGCGGCGGCGTGGTCATGTCGCCGACGACATGCGCGTCCAGGCCGAGATGGAACAGCCGCATGGCGAGCGCGCGCATCATCAGCCCCTCGCGCCCGACGCCGTGCAGCGCGATCCGCCGCGCACCGTCGATCGCGGCGATGAAGGCGTCGCATTCGGGGCCGGCGACCTGCGCCAGCGGCGCGACGATCTCCGCCGCCGCGCGCGCCGCCCAGGGGCCGATCGCGTCGGGCGCTCCGATCTTCTCCGCGCCCTCGCCCGTCATCCTTCCGCGCCGGGAAACACGATCTGCGTCTTGACCACGTCCGGCTGGCCCTGGGCGGCGAAGGCGAAGGCCTCGACCGACTGCTCGAACGGAAAGGTCCGCGAGATCAGCGGCTTCACGTCGATCTTGCCCGACGCGAGCAGCGCGACCGCGCGCGGGAAGATGTTGGCGTAGCGGAACACCGTCTCGATCCGCAGTTCCTTGACCGACGCCGCCACCACATCGAGGGACACCGGGCGTTCCGGCATCCCGATCAGCACCAGGCAGCCGCCGGGGCAGGCGAAATCGAGGATGTTGTCGAAGGCGCGGGCATGGCCGCTGGCCTCGAACACCACGTCGGCGCCCCAGCCATCCGTCAGCTTCCTCACCGCCGCGACCGCATCCTCCTTCGCCACGTTCACCGGATGCAGGCCCGGATAGCGCGCGGCGATGTCCAGCTTCTCCTGCTGCACGTCGGTGATGATGATGTCGGAGCAGCCGGCGGCGAGCGCGGCCAGCGCCGTCATCATGCCGATCGTGCCGGCCCCCAGCACCACGCCCACCTGCCCCGGCGCGATGCGCGCCTTGGTCGCCGCCTGCAGCCCGACCGCCAGCGGCTCGACGAAGGCGCCCTCGGCGAAGCTCACGCTGTCGGGCAGGCGGAAGGTCAAATCCGCGGGATGCACCACTTCCGGCGCCAGGCAGCCATGCACCGGCGGCGTCGCCCAGAAGCGCACCGACGGGTCGAGATTGTACAGGCCCAGTCGCGCCGCGCGCGAATTCCATTGCGGGATGCCCGGCTCCATGCACACCCGGTCGCCGGGCTTCAGGTTCGTCACCGCCTTGCCGGCTTCCACGACAACGCCCGAACCCTCGTGGCCGAGCACCATCGGCTCGCGCACCACGAACGGACCGATGGCGCCGTGCAGGTAGTAATGCAGGTCGCTGCCGCAGATGCCGACCGCGCGCATGGCGATCCGCACATCCCCCTCGCCCAGCGTCTGCGGCAGGTCGATGTCGCGCAGCACCGCGTGCCGCTTGCTTTCCAGAACCAGTGCTTTCATGGCGTGCCGTGACTCCGTCCCGTGGTGATGCCGTCCTCCGGCATTTGCCCTAGTATGCGCCCGCTTTCCCTCCGACCCAAGCAGGCGCGATGCCGGACACGATCCCCCCCTCCCCGCCCCGGCCGACCGCGGGCGTTGCCATCGGCCTCGATCTCGGCACCTCGGGCGTGCGCGCGGCACTGGTGGATGCGGCCCGCGAGCCGGTCGCCCTGGCCGCCGCCCGCATCGCGCCGGAGCGGCGGCGCGACCCCGACGCCTGGTGGCAGGCGACGGCGGCGGCGCTCGATGCGCTGCGCGCCCAGGCCGATCTCGGCGCGGTGCGGGCGCTGGCGGTGGACGGCACCTCCGGCACGGTGCTGGCGGTGGATGCGGCGGGCAGGCCGCTGGGCCCGGCCAGCCTCTACAACGACAAGGCCGATCCCGCGCTGGTCGCGCGCGTCGCGGCGGCGGCGCCGGCCGGCAGCGCGGCGCATGGCGCGACCTCCCCGGCGGCGAAGCTGCTCGGCTTGCGCGCCCATGCCGGAATCGCCTGGATGCTGCACGAGGCCGACTGGCTTTCCGGGCGGCTGTGCGGCCGGTTCGGCATCAGCGACGCCAACAACGCACTCAAGACCGGCTATGACCCGGTGGCGCAGGCCTGGCCGGACTGGCTGG
>JAJZVE010000013.1 GCA_021845835.1 Pseudomonadota bacterium
GACCGCGATCCGTCCCATGCATCTGCCCGAACGCCCGATCGGAGGCAGACGGCCGACATGGAGATGGAACGGTAACCGGGGGGTCCCACAGGCGGGAGACGACCATGCGGACAGTCGGGCGGCTCCGGGCTGGGTTGGTGGGTACATTTATCTGTGGCGTGATCGGGTTTTTTCTCATGCTGGTCTTCGCGGCAGGCACTGTGCTGGCATGGCTTCTCGGCTGCGCCTCGGGCCTGTTCCTGCTCATCGCTGTCGCCGAATCTGCCTGGTGGCTGCACACGCACAGGCACCACGTCGCGATGACGGCGCTCGGCTATTACGGCTACGCGGCGGGAGCCTTCGGGCTCATCTCGGTGCTGTTCTGGCTGAAGGACAAGTTTACCGGGTGGCCGGAAGGGAGGCGACAGAAGGTTGCACGACACCGGCCGGATCTCACCCCGGATGAGCCGTTCGAGCCAACTGCGGTGTCGAAATCCAGCCGCTGATCGACGGTGCTCGCGCTGCGGCCTGGGCAAGACTTCAGGTCAGCGGCGCATCCGAGGCAAGAACGTCGATCAAGGGGCACCCTGGCGTTTCGCCTGCATCACATTGTTGCACCGCGTCCGCCAAAACTCCTTCCATGGCCCGAAGGTCGGCGATCTTTGCGCGCACGTCGGCCAGATGGGCAGCGGCGATCACGCGCACCTCGCCGCAGGTGTCGCCATTTCTGGCGGACAGGCGCAACAGGGCGCGCACTTCGTCGAGCGTGAAGCCGAGTTCGCGCGCGCGGCGCACGAAGGCCAAAAGCCGCACGTCCGCTTTGCCGTAGCGGCGGAAGCGGCCCTTTCGGTCAGGCACCGGCAGCAGGCCGATCCGCTCATAGTAGCGGATAGTCTCGATGTTGCAGCCGGTTCGCTGCGCCAGTTCGCCGATCGCGATGGTGCCCGAACGTGGCATGGCCGAGGACATCGGAGAAAGCCCTTGCGTCTGTAGCGACTACAGACTGTAGCCTGGCGGCCAAGGAAAGGAGCATATCCATGGGCGAGGCCCTCCTGCGCGAGCATTCCTCATCCGCGGCACCGCAAGGCCAGTTCTGGCGCGCGGCAAATGCCGTGCTTCCCTCGGGCAGCCTGCTCGCGGCCCTGGCGACGTCCCCCTGCTGCCTGATTCCTTTTGTGCTTTTCTCCCTTGGTATCAGCGGTGCCTGGATCGGCGATTTGACCGCGATGGGACCCTTTCAGCCGGTGTTCTTTGCTGTCGCGGTGGCCATGATCGGGCTGGGATTCCTCCGGGTCCGCCGCCGCTCTCGGATGGCTGCGTGCCACCCCGGCACGCCCTGCGCCGATCCTCGGGCAGACCGCTTGACCAAGACCGCGCTATGGGCCGCCTCTGTCCTGGCAATCGCCGGCATGGCGTTCCCCTCGGTCTTCCGCATCATTACAGGAACATGAGGAGAAGGCCGCAATGCGATCCATCGTCGTCGTCCTTGCCTTATCCATGCTGTCCGGCATGGCGCTCGCAGCCACGCGGACGGAGACGCTGAAGGTGTCTCATATGACCTGCGCCTCTTGCCCCTACACCGTCCGGCACGCCCTGCTGGGTGTCCCAGGCGTGTCGGCCGCGACTGTTTCCTATGCGGAGAAGACCGCGATCGTCACCTTCGATGACACGAAGACGGACGTTGCTGCCCTGGTCCGGGCGACGACCGACGCGGGATATCCTTCGGAGCCTCTGAAGTGACCCGGCCTGCCCGGAGCGAAGCCGGGCGACAACAGCCAGCGCCGGTCTCCACGATTACCTGTCGGGTCTGCGGCACCGCGAAGACCGAGACGATGCCGACCGATGCCTGCCAGTTCTTCTACGACTGCACCGGCTGTGGGGCGCTGCTGCGCCCGAAACCTGGCGACTGCTGCGTGTTCTGCTCCTACGGCGATGTGCCATGCCCGCCCGTCCAGGCGGAGGGCAGGCTTGGCTGCTGCGCAATGGCGGGCGGAGGTGCATGCAATGGATGAAGCGTACGATCTTGTGGTCATCGGCTCCGGCACCGCGGCCCAGGTCGCCAGCGCCCGCGTGCGGGTGGCCGGATGGAAGGTGGCCGGCATCGACCATCGTCTATTCGGCGGCACTTGCGCGCTGCGTGGCTGCGACCCCAAGAAGGTGCTGGTCAGTGGCGAGGAGGCGGTGGATGCCGCCCGACGCATGAGCGGTCGCGGCGTCGCCGGTGACCTGCGAATCGACTGGCCGACGCTAATGGCCTTCAAGCGGTCGTTCACCGGCCCGGTGCCGCAGCGGCAGGCCGAGCACTATGCGGCCCAGGGCATCGACGCGTTCCGCGGCATGGCGCGGTTCACCGGCCGCAGCACCATCGCGGTGGACGGACGGACCCTGGAGGCGCGCTATGTGGTCATCGCCGCCGGCGCGCGTCCTGCGCCGCGCGGCATTCCCGGCGCGGAGCACGTGGCGACCAGCGACGACTTTCTGGAAACCGAAACGCTGCCTGGGCACATTGTTCTGATCGGCGGCGGTTATATCGCCGCCGAGTTTTCCCACCTCGCCGCGCAGGCCGGGTCGAGAGTGACGGTGTTGCAGCGCGGGCCGCGGCTGCTGCCCCGCTTCGACCCGGACCTGGTCGGCTGGCTGATGGAGAGTTTTGCCGCGCTCGGCATCGCCGTGCGGACGGGTGCTGCGGTGAAGCGGGTCGAGAAGACCGCCGATGGCCTTCTGGTGCATGCCGATGCCGGCGGTCGTGAGGAGACCGCTGCGGCTGATCTGGTCGTGCATGCCGCCGGACGCGCCCCCGATCTGGCCGCGCTCAATCTGCCAGCAGCCGGCGTGCAGCTCATCGATGGGCGGCTTGCGCTCAACGAATTTCTTCAGAGCGTCAGCAACCCGCTTGTCTATGCCGCGGGAGACGCCGCAGGCAGCGGGCCGCCGCTGACGCCGGTCTCCAGCCATGATGCCAAGGTGGTCGCAGGCAATCTCCTGGAGGGCAACCGGCACCGGCCTGACTATCGCGGCGTTCCGAGCGTGGCCTTCACCGTGCCGCCGATCGCGGCGGTGGGGCTGGGCGAGGCGGAGGCGCGCGCCAGCGGGCTGCGCGTTCGTGTGAAGTCCCAGAAGGTGCCCGAGTGGTTCACCGCCCGGCGCCTGGCCGATCCCGTCTATGGCTTCAAGACTGTGGTCGAGAAGGAGACGGATCGCATTCTGGGTGCTCATCTCGTCGGCCCCCAGGCGGATGAGGTCATCAACGTCTTCGCGTTGGCGATCCGGCACGGCCTGACCGCCGAAAACCTGAAGACGACCATGTTCGCGTACCCGACCGGCGCCTCGGATCTTGGCTACATGCTCTGAACAGAATGGCCGAATGGCTGCTCATCACGGAGCGGCATGCCGGCGGAAGTACTCGTAAAGATCGTCGAATATCGCTGCGCCGCGCAGCAGCCGATGCTCGTCGTCGTCATGCGCTGCCCGGATTCCTTCGATGAGATGCGCGATGCCGCCGGCCTCCTCGCGGCCGAACTTGCCGTCCTTGAGATCGATGTCATGGACGATCTCGCCGATCGGCACGAGCGCAGGGTCGGTCAGATTGAGGCGCGCACGCAGCACCTCGAAGGTGCAACGGTCACCTTCGTGCGTGAACTCCGCCTCGAACATGTCGAAGCGCAGCTCGCCCGGTTCCGGCACATAGCCCTTGGCGGCGACGAACCTGAACCGCGCCTCGGGGTCGATGAAGCGCCGGATGAGCCACGCGGAGGCGATCCGGTCCACATGCACCCCCTGGCGCGTCACCCAGACGCGACGCTTCATGCCGGCGTCGTTGGCAGAGTTCGGGTCATCGCTTGCCGCCATGTTTTCCATGCCCGCCTCCTCCCGCAGCCGCGCCTCCAGCTCCCCGAGCAGGCCATTCACCGCTTCGCGGCCATCCGCGCCGAAGAAATCGATCTCCAGCACCCTCGCCGCGTCCGCCTTCAGTCGCGCCAAGCGGGCACTCGCGTCGGCGCGGGGGCTGGCATCGGTCGCCCCGGCCAGCACTTTCTCCAGCTCCCGTGCGCCCTTCGCAATCGCCGCGTAATCAGCGTCCCGCGCCGTGCTGAACAGGTCGCGCACGTCCTGGTCGGAAAGACCGTCCATTATACGGGTCTCGCAAATCATCCCCTCGCCGCCGCCCTCGATGATCTCCTTCAGAACCCAGGCGAAGTCTTCTCGGGTCTGCTCGCCCGTCGGCAGCGCATAGACCGAATTCTTCACGGTCACGGCCCCCAGCGCCTGGAGCCGCCGCCAGACTTTTACCCGCAGATAGGCGGGCTTGGCCGGAAGCTGGTGGATCAGCAGCAGCCACGCTGTGGCGTCGGGGAGCCTGTTGGCCGCGGCCCTGTTCATGGAGGCGTCTATATCATACGATCTGAGGTAAAGATACAGTTGTATCTCACGCTCGCCCATCATAGGCTGACCCGGTACCGGGAGGAGACATGCCGTGACGGGAGCCGCCCACCAGCCTCCATGCGGAACGCCGCGGGCAAGGAGATCGGGCTTATTCCTCGCCGTCCTTGTCATGGGTGCGCTTCTGACCGTCACCCGACCGGCACTGGCCGGTGATACCGACTGGGTCAGAGTTGACGGGGTGCTAGGCAAGCCGGGGGCCGATCTGCCGGGAGGCGTGCATAAATACGGGCTGCCCCGGACCGATCTGCACGTCACGCTGGATGGTGTGACCCTCAAGCCTGCTTTTGCGCTCGGCGGCTGGCTCGCTTTCAGGTCGATAGGCACGGACGCAATGGTAATGGGGGACCTGGTTCTCACCGAGAATGAGGTCAATCCGGTCATATCGAGCCTGGTGGCCAACGGCATCACCGTGACCGCCCTGCATAATCATCTGCTCCGGGCACAGCCGCCGACTTTCTACGTGCATGTCGCCGGGCGGGGAGACCCGGTGAAGCTCGCCATGGCGTTCCGGAACGCCCTGACAGCGGACAGCAAGACCCCCTTCGGCGCTCCTGCTGCCGCGCCGGCGGGCGCCGAGCCGCTCGATCTCGATACCCAACAGATCGACAGCATCCTGGGCTATCGAGGCAAGGCGAATGGCGGCGTCTACCAGTTCGCGATCGCAAGAGCAGACGCGATCGATGAGGACGGGATGACGTTGCCTTCGGCAATGGGCACGGCGATCACCATCAACTTCCAGCCGACCGCCAACGACAAGGCTGCAATCACCGGGGACTTCGCCCTGCTGGCTGGCGAGGTCAATCCGGTGCTTCAGGCTTTCCGCCAGAACCGCATCGAGGTGATGGCGCTGCACAATCACATGCTCGACGAGCAGCCACGCATGTTCTTCGCGCATTTCTGGGCCAACGACGATCCGACCCAACTGGCGAAGGGCCTGCGGGCCGCCCTTAACCACGTCAATGTCGCCAAAGACTGACGATGACTGCGGCCATATGCAGCCGGTGCATTGACATGAAAGCGAGTTGTCGTCCCGCGCGCCGGCCTTGGGGCGCAAACTACGATCCGAAATCCGCCGGTGCTGCGCAAGGGTTGGCGTACACGGCGGGTCGAGAGCGCCACACATAGGTCGGGCCCGATCAGAATGTCCTGCAGGCCCCGTATCGCATTTGCGCTGATTGCGGTTCTCGCCGTCGTGGGATTGGCGGGGGTGATCCTCTATCGGTTCGCCGTCCCCGGCCTCTCCAGCGCGCGGAGAGAACCGCCGGCGGTCGAAATCGCGATCGCGACCTGGCTGCTGCGCGCCAGCGTTCCGCAGCAGGACAAAATGCGGATCAATCCGCTCGGAGCTGATCTCGCGGATGTCTCCGCTGGACGGGAGACATTCAAGCAGAAATGCGAGGTCTGCCACGGCTATGACGGCAGCGGCCGAACCGAGATCGGTTCTGGGGAGTACCCGCGCCCGCCAGCGCTGCGGGCAATCAACATCACGTCTCTGACCGATGGCGAGTTGTTCTATCACATCCGCAACGGCATCCGGAACACCGGGATGCCGGCCTGGAACATGCCGGATCAGCAGCTTTGGCAGGTCGTGGCCTACCTGCGGCACCTGCCGCGGGTCGCGGCGATGACGCTGCCACCCATCACCGTACCGACCGGCCTGTTGACGCAGGCCGAACCGCCCGCCGTGAGCATGACCAGCGGCACCATGCCGGATAACGCCGTCATGGGCGCCCACTATGTCGGTTCGCTGGCCTGCAAGAACTGCCATCTCGCCATCTACGATCGTTGGAAGCAGACCCGGATGGCAAATGTCGTGCGCGACCCGCGCGCGCATCCCGACGCGATCATCCCCGATCTGTCCAAGCCGAACCCGCTGGTGCAGTTCTCGAAAGACGATATCGCCCTGGTTTACGGCAGCAAGTGGAAGCAGCGGTATTTCAAAAAGGTCGGCGACGACTATTTCGTCTTGCCGGCACAGTGGGACGTCATGCATGCGCTCTGGCGGTCGTATTTCGTGGAAAACACTGAAGATTGGTGGGCGAAGCTCTATCCGCCGGACAACTTCAAGCGCCCGACCGGGCCGCTCTGCGATGGCTGCCATTCGGTAAACTACGACATCAAGGCCAAGACCGTGACCGAGTGGAATGTCGGCTGCGAACGCTGTCATGGCGCCGGCAGTGCGCATGTGGCAGCGCCGACGCGCGCCAACATCATTAACCCGGCGCGGCTGGATTACGTCCATGCCAACGACACCTGCATCCAGTGCCATTCGCAGGGACGGCCGCCCGGCAACCCGATCAACGGCACATACTATGATTGGCCGGTGGGATTCCACATGGGCCTGAACCTGGCCGATTTTTGGGCGCTCGAGGCGCACAGGCTGGGAGAGACCACGTTCTACCACTTTGCCGACGACACCGCGCACAAGAACCGGATGCAGGGCAACGACTTCGTGCAGAGCCTGATGTATGCGCGCGGCGTCACCTGCTTCAGTTGTCATGATCCGCATGGGTCGGACAACGACGCCATGCTGCGCAAGCCCTCCGGGTCGCTCTGCCTGGACTGTCACGGCCCGAACACGCAGAACGGACCGCATACGGCGACGATCGAGGAGCACACCCACCACAAGGCCAACAGTCCCGGTAGCGCCTGCATCGCCTGCCACATGCCGAAGATCGAGAAGACGATCGCAGACATCAACGTGCGCAGCCACACCTTCCGCTTCGTCACACCGGCCGAGACCGAGGCGCTCGGCATCCCGAACGCCTGCAACGTCTGCCACACCGACAAGACCGCGGCCTGGGCGGCGGCGGCCCTAAAGAGCTGGAACGACCGCTCGCCATGGCGCATGAGCGAATGAAGGCCGCGATCGACGGCCTGGCCCGGGTTATGGGCGAGGGCTGGCGGGCATGGCGGAAGTCTCTGATTCGATGCGGGATTGGAGTGTCGAAGCCAGTCCCATCGGAGCACGGACCGCGATGTCGCCGGCGCGAAGTCTATCCCTAAGTTGCTCGGTCTGTCACCGCTCCGCGGCCGGCCGATCGAGGCCCGCTTCGATGATGCCCTGGCGTCCTCGGGTGGCGGCCTGCTGATGTTGCGCGAGGTCGAGCAGCGGCTCGGTAGTGCCACACGCATGGCGGCGTGCATCCGTGTTCGCAATCCACGGTCTCGCGCACCGAGAACCTGCCCAACACGCGCGCCCTGCTGCGCCTCGGCCGCGCCATGATCGACCACTACTGCGACAGCTTCCGCCAAATGGCGCGCCGCATCGTGCTCGACATCGACGATGCGTTCGATGCCGTACAAGGCGGCCAGCAGCTGCGGCTGTTCAATGCCCATCACGACGCATGCGGCTTGCAGCCGATCGTGGCGTTCGGCGGCGAGGGCCCGCATGATCGCCGCCGCGCTGCGCCCGGCCTGCTGGCCGAACGGGCGGCAGATCGTGGCATGGCTGCGCCGCCGATCGCACGTCATGCTGGCGTGCCAGCGCCAACCAGATGCGCTTGTTCCTCTACATCGGCGCCTACTGGCTGATGTGAAGCCTGCGCGCGCTGATGCCGCGCCGCTCGTCGTGGTGGGTCGCCCAGTTTGACACGCTGCGGCTGCGCCTGCTCAAGCTGGCGGCACGGGTCGAGGGGCTGAAGCGCTGCGTGCGCCTAGACCTTCCGCGAACAACTCCAGATCAGGCGATTTTCACCCTGGTGCTGACGCGCATGCCGCGCCTGACCATCTGAGCGGCGGGGCCGCCGCCCCCGCGTCCGCTACGTCCCGTCAACCTCCTACGCCCGCCATCGCCAAGCCTGCCAACTGCCCTACAACCGGGCGCGTCACGTCGCGCTCATCCGAAGGTCTCGCAATCCCCCTCTGCCCTTGTTCATAATCCTGGATAGCAGTCACCTGGCATTCTCGCGAGCGGCGAAGAACTGGCACCAGCCTTTCGGGCTGATTTCGCCACTAACAATTTGGCAACTTGCGGGAGGCCTGAATTGCAGGCATATCTCGCAGCGTTGCTGACCATTGGGGTGCGCCTGATATTTGGCATCGGCTTTGGCCACCTTCTGCTGGGCGAAAGCCCGCGCAGCGCTGCCCACCAGCTGGGCTGCGGTCAATGTCGAAGCGACACGTCTAATAACTGCTCGGCGCGACACTCCTGCCTGTTGTTGGCCTGATCCCATTCGGAGACTCCTTTCCGCCCCGCTTCCAGGGCGTGCGATGCGCGGCCCCCTATTTTGCAACCGACGATTCCTCCTGCCTGGACACGTGCCAGAGCACCACATGATAGTGTGGGACCGGGACTCCCGGATGCCCCGCATTGAAATACAGGCTGACGTGGTCAACCTTGCCGCCTGGCGCGGGCAAATTGTCAAATTCCTTCTGGTCGGTGATGTCCTTCATCGGAATCATGTAGATAGTACTGACCAGCCTGCCCGTGTGGTCATACGCAAGAAACGGGCCGGCGGGTAGCGTGTTGGGGTTGACGTAGAGCGTGCCAAGGCCCGGGAGAAAGTCTGGCAGCTTCACCAGCTGGCTGACTTTCTTGTACTCGCCGCCCGGAGGGGCATGTTCCACGTTCTGCGCGATGGCGGAACCGGCGACAAGAAGCATGGCACCGGTCGCGATCATGGCTGCTCGCATCTCGTTCCTCTCTCTTCCATAAGGAGGCGTTCGGCCGGCGGGCCGCCGGTCATGGCCATTAGACCTGTCTTGGGCTGGAAAGGTTCCCGGTCATAGAAAACGAGGGCAGCCGCAACAGGACAGCCTTCGTCAGCCGTTCGCAACGCTCTCCGTCGAACGGGAAAGCCCCCTGTAGGGCCGCGGCGAGATCTTCACTCAGCGCGGGACGAAGCTGCTGGATGGCGCGGTGCAATCTCGTTTTCACAGTCGCCGCCGGAACATTCAGTGCCGCCGCGGTCTCGCTGATGCTCATTTGTTCGACGACCCGCATGACGAATACGACACGAAAAGGTGTCGGCAGTCTGTCCACGGCGCCTTCCACCAAGCGGCGGATCTCGCGGCGCGACGCCAATTGCTCCGGACTCTGCACCGGTCTGTTGCCGGGCGCCGCTGGAGGAGGGAGTCCGCGCCCGTCCGCGCTTTCGGCGAAACCGCTCGTCACGCGTCGTTTCGTGAGCCCGCGGAGCGCTTCATTGACCGCGATGCGCGCAAGCCAAGTGCCGAGGCCGGCCTCCCCTCGAAAGTTACCGATTTGTGAGAAGGCTCGCAGATAGGTTTCCTGAATGGCATCTTCGGCATCTTGATCGTGACGCAGAATGCTGCGGGCAATGCGCCAGAGTGCCTGGTTATGGCGGCGTATGACGAGCTCCGCGGCCAGCCGGTCACCATGGCGCAGTCGCTCGACGACAGAGGTATCGTCAAAGACAGTCGGTTCGGTCCCATCCATTGCTCGTGGCTCCGCCGTTCATCGCGCGCTGATTGGACCCCGGTTGGCGCGAAATGGTTCCCGGGCTTGCCCTTATGTCTGCCTTTCGTGCCCGCGCAGCTATTTGGCAACACTCCCTCCAGGCACAGCGGCGGCTCACGAACCCATTCTTGCCAGGAGGGGCTGGTGGGAATGGAGCACTTGCCATAGTGCATAGATGACTGACGTGACCGGTGACGAAAAACTCTGATGTTGCGCGCTGTGATGTCGGTTCCGATCGGGACGGTGCTCGTCTTCCTGCTTGCGAGCACCGTGATATGCACGGCAAAGGCGGCCGACCCGTCACCGCCGCTTGTGCTGGAACGGACCATTCCTCTTGCCGGAGTGGCAGGGCGCATCGACCACATGGCTGTCGATCTCGCGCGCAGGCGCTTGATCGTTGCCGAGCTTGGCAACAACACGGTGGACGTGGTCGATCTGGCGTCCGGCAGGATCGTCCATCGCGTCCCGGGGTTGAGCGAACCGCAAGGGGTGGGGTACGCGCCGCGTGCCGACATCATCGCCGTCGCCGACGGCGGCGACGGAACCGTGCGCCTGTTCCGGGGAGCGGACTTCTCGCCGGCCGGTACAATCGACCTGGGCGAGGACGCGGACGACGTGCGGCTCGACGCGGCGACTGGCCGGTTCATCGTGGGCTACGGCAGTGGCGGGCTGGCGATCCTTGGCCCGGCTTCCGATGCGCTGATCGCTCGTCTGACGCTTCCCGCGCACCCCGAGGCGTTCGCGATCGATCCTGCCACGCAGCGGGTCTTCGTCAACCTGCCGAATGCCCGGCAGATTGCGGTCCTCGACATCGCCACCGGCGTACTGGTCGCAACCTGGCGCGTGCCCGGCTTACGGTCGAATTTCCCGATGGCGCTCGATGACTCCGGTGCGGTTCTCGCCACTGTCTTCCGTCGGCCGGCCCGCCTGGTCCTGCTTGACAGCAGGACAGGTGCCGTAACAGCCAACCTTCGGGCCTGCGAGGACGCAGACGACGTGTTCTTCGACTCCAGGCGCCCCCGCGTGTATGTCAGTTGCGGAGAGGGGGTGGTCGATGTCTTCCAGCAGGACGCACACGGCCTTCGCCCTCTGGCGCGAGTGAAGACCTCCGCAGGGGCGCGCACCTCGCTTTACGTATCGGAGATGGATCGGCTGTTCGTCGCCGCCCGCGGCGGCCTATTGGGACCGGAGTCGGAGCCTGCAATCCTCGTGTTCCGGCCGCAATCCTGAGCTGCGACTGGTGAGGGGGTCCAGGTCATGCGCGATGGCTCATTGCATGATCGGGCCCAGGCTGGCCGGCGCCGCACCGTTCGCCGTTCGCCGGTCCACGTACGGTCGCAGGTGCATGTCCTTGTTGACCATGACGACGAAGCGATAGCCGGGGCGGATTTCCAGCGTGTTGGGGATAGACAGGCCGGCGCTGGCATAAATCTGCCCGAGTTCGCCGAATTGCTGTCCGAGTGCGGCGGCGGCGATCTGCTGGGAACTGTAATAGCCGTTGACCGGCGCCTGCGGCTGCGAGAGCTGCACGCCGGCGCTGGCGACCGAGATCAGCAGGGCGTTGCCGAGCTTCGACCAGAAATGCGTGTTCACCCGATCGTGGAAGCCGGCATAGCCGCCCTGATCGGCACCCTCCATTGAACCCAGGTCAATCGACTGCGCATCCGGGTAGGTGATCCGGTTCCAGATGACGCCGACGCGGGTCTGCCCGTTCGAGACCATGTTGTCGTAGGAACCGATCAGCCGCGCGCCCTGCGGGATCAGCAGATACCGGCCGGTCGCGGTGTCGTAGACGTTTTCGGCGACCTGGCCGATCACCATGCCGGGCATGTCGGAGTTGATGCCGCCGACCATCACCGCCGGGATCGCGGTGCTGGCCATGATGAGGTAGGGCGATGAGGGATTGCGCAGTGCGGCCTGAAGATCATCCGCGCTGCCCGTGGGGTCGCTCGGCTGGTTGAGGAAGGCTTGCTTCTCCCGCTGTGCGCTCGCGTCCACCCGCGTTGACGGAGCGCCCGGCATGCCGAAGCCGCCCGGAGACGCGCCAGGGATGCCGCCAGGCGGCGCAGCACCCATTCCCGGTCCTGGACTGCCCGGCGACGCCCCGGAGCCGTCGGCGGCCGGAGGCGTGCCTGGGTTACTGGCATTGGAGGGGGGCGACTGGCCGCCGCCGGTGTTGTTCAGGCCGGTGTCGGCCTTCATCGCCGACGTGGCGGCGGACACGCGGTCCTTCTGGATCTGGGCGAGCTGCGCGTAGTAGCTCTGCCACGCTTCCCGTCTGGCCTTTGTCGCATCGTCCTCGCCTTGCGCCGGGCTGGCTCCGGCGTTCTCGGACGGCATCCCTGGCTGCTGCGGCATTGGCGCCGCCGACGGCTGGCCCGGCAGCGGCGACAACGGCGTCCGGGCCGTCGCGGGCACGACCTCGCTGCCCGTCGGCGCCCCACGGAGCACGGCGGCGCCGTTGCCCGGCTCCGGCGTGTGCGACGCGACGTGCTGCGCGTTGGCGGCCGACTGTTGCAGGCGGTCGCGGTAGGTGTAGCCTATCGCGGCGACCACCAGCATGGCACCGCCGACCACGAACAGGATCGGCCGGTTGTTCAGCCGCCGCACGCCGGCGCCGCGCTTCGGTGGACCGGAGAGCAGCGCCGGCGAATGTGCCGGCGGATCGGGGCTGTCGCTCACGGTGCGGTCGCCGCCTGCGTCACGGTAAAGGGGCCGCCAGATTGCAGCCCGCCCGCCGTGTTGCGCACGAAGAGCCGCGAGCCTTCCGTGGTGCCATCGAGCGTCAACCGGACGAGATCGCCGCTGTCGAGCGGCGTGACGAGATAGCGCAGGCGGTGCGCGCCCTCGGGCACCTGACCGCTTTCGGCAACTGCGAAACCGCGGTGCCGGAGCGCGGCGGCAAGGGCCGGGGTCAGCGCGTTGCCGGCCTGGCCCACCAGCGTCGGATCGAGCGCGACGGTGCTGCTGGCGGCGGGCAGCCGCAGCGCGACGAACCCGGCCATGCCGTCTGCCAGCACCTCGGCATCCTCCGGCTGCTGGAGGTCTGCAACATAGGAGGTGCCCGGGCCCAGCACACAACTGGCTTGCAAGGCAGCAAGGCAAAGAAAGGAGTAGCGCCGCGATCGGATCACTCGGCCCCGTCCCGCGTGATCACCACGCGCGTCTGTCCGCTCCCGACGCCTGACACCAACTCGGCATGGTCGAGCACCCGATCGACCACGTAGCGGTCGCCGAGGATGCGGTAATTGACCATCTGCTGCGACGGGCCGGAGAACCAGCCGCCGTCATGGTCCAGGCCGACCAGCGCGGGGGCTGCGCCGAAGGCCATGGCGCGCGGGAACTGGATGAAGGTCTTTTCTCCATCCGTATAGACCCGCAGTGGCCGCCAGGCCGGGGCGTCGCCAGAGAGCCGAAACCCGAAATCAAGGTTTGCGGTGTTCCCGCCGGCGGACGGCGGCGATGCGGCCGTGCCCGTGGCGACGTTCTGCTGGTAGGCGCTCCACTGGCGCCGCATGTCGTCGGGATAGGTAAAGGCGATCAGCGGCATCCACAGGCTGCGCGTCGAGACCAGCTTCACCGCATAGGTGCGCCGGTTCGTCTCGATCGTCATGCTGGACATCAGCCCGGCATCGGTCGGCTTGATGATGAGATGCGTGACCTGCCCGTCCGGTGAGCCGGACAGGGCGGGTGAGACGTTCCAGCGCACCTTGTCGCCGAGGTTGACGTTGTTGACGATCTCACCCGGCTGTAGCGCGAGGTCGCACACCTGCAAGGGCGCGCAGACCACGGCAGGGAGGGTGGCGCCGTAGAGGAAGCGCACCACGCCATCCTCGCCGGCCTGCGGCATCTCGCTCCGTTCCGCCCAACGGCGGGCGATGGCGACGGCCTGCTTTTCCTTCGCGTCCAATGGGGCCGATGGTGACAGCAGCGGGGCCGGCGGCGGCATGGCGGCAGGAACGGATTGGGCGCTTTCCGGCGCGGTCTGTCCGGCGGCCACTTGGCCGGTCGAGGCAGCAGCAGTAGCGCTTGATGCGGCGGGATGATCGGACGGCGCCGCGCCGGTGACGGAGGCGGCTGCCGCGGCCTTTGTCTGCAAAATCGGCGGCACCTGCGTCGGCTGCGCGGACACCGGCCTGGGCAAGCCGGTCAGCAGAGCGCCGACAACCAGGGTGGCACCCGCGCTGCTGCCAAAAGCCTGGGCGGAGAGAGCGCCCCTGGCCGATCGCATGGGGTTGCGTCCGGACTTCACTGACGCTGCGACCAGTCGAAGGATTCGACATAGAGGCCGGTCGGATTGACCAGGATCGCGGCTTCCTCGGTTGGCGGGCTGATGCTGATCGCCACCGTCGCCTGCCAGTGCTGTGATGCGTTCAGCGCGCCTTGCCGGCTGCGTGTGTCCTCCTGCCATTCTACCCGCCATGTCGTGGCCGAAAGCGGGAGCACGGACTCGACCGCGACCGCCACGGTGTCGTCCTGCGCGCGCCGAAACGGGTCGTTGTGCGAGAACCAGTCGTTGAGCGCCGGCACCCCGGCGGCATTGCGATCCACCATCGCGTAGGCCTCGGTGATAACGTGTTTCTCGGCGGCCACGTCCATGTAGACGGAGCGCACGTCGCTGACCCAGCGGGCGAGCTGCGAGCGGATCAGGCGGCGGTCGGCGGGTGGCGAGATGTCTGCCCGGCGGATCGCGATGGCGTCCCCGAGCCGATCCGTCTGCACGACATAGGGCACGATGCGGTTCTGCGCCCCGATCCACACCACGCCGGCGACCGCGAGCAGAGCGACGCCGATCGAGGCCAGCGCCGTCAGCCGCCAGGCGTGCGCCTGGGCGATGTAGTTGCCGTAGCGCTCGTTCCACTCCCGCCGGGCCGCGAGATAGACCGCGGAGTGCGGATTGTCGGGATCGAGGGCCGGTGTTTTGGCGGATCGCTGCATGGCCGTCCCCAGGTGTCAGCTGATCGTGTTGTCGCCGCCGGTGTTGGGCGGCGGGGGAGGAGAGGGCCTCTGGCTATCGCCTTCGAGGAGCCGGCGGCGGTTCGCGAGATCGTCGCTCATGCGCCAGGTCGCAAAGCCGTGCCGCGAGCCTTGGCCGCTCAACCGCCGTCCGATATCGGCGAGCGGGGCCGCAGCGAGGTTCTGGGCGGTGTAGCCAGTCATCGCTGCCGCGCGGCCGAGCCGCGAGCGCCGCGGTGCCTCGCCACCACTGGCTTCGGCGGCCCTGGTATCCGCCGCGTCCATCTGCGCACCGGCAAGCTGCACCGCGCTGCCCATCATCTTACCGGCGCCGAGCATGTTCAGGCCGGCCACGCCAACAGCGCCGCCCACCGCCGTGGCGGCACCGACCAGTGCCGATCCGCTCGCCATGCTGGAGCCATTGACGATTCGCTGCATCGTCTCCGGCAGCACTTTTACCAAGGCCAACATGACGATCGAGCAACCGACCAGGATGCACAACGAATTAGCGGTCACGTCGTTGAAGGTGTTGGCCCAGTCGGTGATAAGCCCGGTGCCGATGCTCACGAGGAGCTGCAGTACGAATAGCTTGGCGCCAACCGAGACGGTGTAGCGGACGGTGCTGACGGCGAAATCCTTGGTCCAGCGTGAGCCGCCGAACGCCATGAAGATGACGCTCATTGAGATGATCAGATAGCTTTCCACCAGCGCCAGAACCATGAACGCCGCGATCAGGGCGAAACAGACCTCGATCACCAATCCGGCGATCACCAGGGCGATGCTTGCCTCTGGGGACCAGAAGGACATTTGCGACATGACCTTCCCGGCGAGCGAAACGCCTGCCGCGAACACATTGCTCGGAGCGATGCCACTGCCGCCCGCTGCGCCTGCTGCTTGCCGGAAGCTATCGACGATTGTCTGCCCCCATGTCACAGAATTCTCCAGCAGGCCAAAGAAAAATCCGAGGAACAAGATCTGGTTGACGATCTCTGCCAGCCACTCACTTACATCCGCCCCACGGAAAGCCAGCTTAAAGGCGGCCCAAGCCAGCTCGATCCCTGCGAGGATGCCGAATGTCCCTTGCGCAAAGGATTGAAGCGCCCCTTCCCATCCCGCCGAGCGTGCCCGAAATTGGTCAACAATCTGATCGAGCGTATTCGTCGATTGCGCGTACGCGGTATGCACCGTAACAGCGGCAATCCCCAGTACTGCGACGAGGGAAAAGACGTGCGCTCGGCGCATCAGTACGTCTTGCCCTGGTTCAACGGCACAGGCGCGCCTTGCGGCAAGCCCGGTCTTGCTGGGGAGGGTGCTGACGCGGCTATCGGCGGGCAGTTCACTGACACCCGCATGCTTGCCTTGGTGGCGAGGTAGGTGACGCCGGCGGTGGCAGCGATGGTGCCCGCGAGAATGGCGCTGGCGACGGACGCTTTGAGGGTCAACATTGGGGGCGGCCTCAGTATTGCTGATAGCCGGCCGTGGCGACCGGCTGGGGGGTTGCGAAGTGCAGCATTGCGGCGTCCTCCGATGCCTGCCGGTCGGCGGCCACGGCGGCACTCGACGCCTGCATCTGCGCCGTTGCGGTCAGCGTCGCCTGGATCTGCGCGAGTTGCGCTGCATTTGCCCCGGCCAACTCGTTGCCGGCCTGGATCGCCTGCATCTGCCCCTGCGCAGATTGTGCGTGCTGCTGGAGAGCGGAGAGGATCGCGACCTGATTCTGCTGCTGCGATTGCTGCAACCCGAGCGTCTGGCCCATGGTGCTCAGGTTGTTGCCGATGGTCTGCTGCCACGTCGTGAACTGGCCGGCGACGTTGCCGAGACCGGCGGCCTGGTCGGCGTAGGCCGAGGCCGACTGTAGCCGGCTGATCATCGATCCCGAGTTGCCGGACAGCAGCGAGGCGGCGTTCGACAACGCCTGCACCTGCATGATATCCGACTGCGCCGTGCCCCAGACTTCCTGCGGCAGCGCCACGGTGTTGGTCACCATGTTCGCATACTGCTCGAGCTGCGTCTGGTACTGCTGTAGCTGCGTGCCGAGCGACTGCGCTTCCTTGGCGTATTGCAGCAGCTGGGTCGCGGTGGTGGAGCAGTTCACGCAGGCGACGGCCCATTGCGCCTGCGCCGGTGACGGCACGGCAATGCCGGCCAGAGCGGTGAACGCGAGGACGCCAGCGCCGAGGACCAAGTGCCGCGCGAGGGTGCGCCCGTTACTGGAGAGAGGCATAATCCACCCCCTGTTCGTCGAGCCACACGAAAGGCCAGCGCGCGTCTTCGCGCTGCGCGAGGTGGTCGAGATGCGCGATCTGTTCCTTGGAGCTGATCCCGGCAAACGACAGCGCCACCGGGCCGAGGCCGAGATCGAACAGCCGCCGACCTTCGGGCGAGACCAGGTAGTAGTGCCGCTTCTTCGTGGCGGTGCGGATGATCTCGACCTGCGTGTCGTTCAGCCCCATCGCCGCGTAGAGATCGCGCGGCCCGGGATGGTCCGGCGTCCCCGCCGTGGCTGCCTCTTCGTTCGGCAGGAAGATTTTCGTCGGACAGGACTCGATTAGCACGTCGAGAATGCCGGAGCGGGCGGCGTCGGACAGCGACTGCGTGGCCAGTACCACCGCGCAGTTGGCTTTGCGCAGCACCTTCAGCCACTCGCGGATTTTTGCCCGGAACACCGGGTGCCCGAGCATCACCCAGGCTTCGTCGAGTAGCAGATACGCCGGCTGGCCCGTCAGCGACCGCTCGAAGCGGCGAAACAGGTAGAGCAGCACAGGGATCAGAGTCCGCTCGCCCATGGCCATCAGGTCCTCGATCTCGAAGACCAGGAACGGCGCCTCGGTCAGCCCGTCGGCCTCGGCGTCGAGCAGCCGGCCGACCGTGCCTTCCAGCGTGTAGGTGCGCAGCGCCGAACGGATCGCCTCGTCCTGCACCTGCGCCACGAAATGCGTGAGCGTGCGGTCGTTCGCCTCCCGCAGGAGGCCCATGGCCCGGTGAATGGCCTCGCGCTCGTGCGGCAGCGGCGGGCGGGCTGCCTGCAGCTCGAAGCAGGTGGCAACCCAGTCCTCGGCCCAGGCGAGGTCGGCGTCGGTCTCCAGGATCGAAAGCGGACAGAAGGCCGGCCCGTCCCGCTCGCCGGCCACGTCGTAATGCCGGCCGCCGCAGGCTTTGACGGTGGCCCACATCGACCGGCCCTTGTCGAAGGCGCAGATGGTCATACCGGGATAGCGCAGCGCCTGGAGTGCGATCGTGCAGAGCAGCACCGACTTGCCGGCGCCAGTCGGCCCAAAAATCAGGCTATGACCCACGTCCCCGACATGCAGGTTGAGCCGGAACGGCGTCGCACCGGCGGTGGCTGCGTGCAGGAGGGGCGGGGAGGCGGCCGGGTAGAAGGGGCAGGGGTTCTCCTCCCGCCCTGTCCAGACGCCCGCCAGCGGCAGCAGATCGGCGAGGTTGCCGGTGTGGATCATCGGCCGGCGGACGTTCGGGACCGTGTGCCCCGGCAGGCTGCCGAGCCACGCCTCCATCGTGTTCACCGTCTCGATGCGGGCGGAGAAACCCTCGCGCATGATCTCGCGGACGACGAGGCGGGCGTTCTCGATCAGCGCCGCCCGGTCCTGGTCCAGCAGCACGATGACCGGGGTGTAGTAGCCGAAGGCCACCAACGCCGAGCTGGCCTCGGTGATCGCGGCGTCGGCCTGGCCGGCCATCAGCAGCGCGTCTTCGTTCACCGAGCCGCCCTGGGTCTTGAACACCTGTGTCCAAAAACCGCGGACCTGCTGCTTCCACTTGCGGCGGAATTTTCTGAGCTCGGCCAGCGTCTCGTGCTGGTCGAGGTAGATCATGCGGGTGGACCAGCGGAACGGGATCGGCAGATGGTCCAGCGCATCCAGGATTCCGGGGAAAGACTCCTGCGGGAAACCTTCGACGGCGACGCAGCAGATGAAGCGGCCCTCCAGCGCACTGCCGAGGCGCGGCGTGTCGCCCGGCCACAGCTCCCGCCCGCCGATGACCGCGTCCAGATAGGCGCCGGCCGGCGGGATGTTCAGGGCAACTTCTTCGCCGGTCAGGGCGAAGTGCAGGTAGTTTACCAGGTGGTCGCGCAGATGCTCCCGGCCGGCGCGGCAGGTATAAGTGTAGCTTCCCATCCGGCGCAGGCTCACCGCGTCGCCGATCGCGTCCTCGAGGTCGGCGAGCGCTTTTCTGAACTGCTCCAGGATGCGACTGGCCGGGCTGACCGCTTCGCCGGCATCGTCGTCGTAGATCAGGTCCGCGACCTTGCTCTTGCGGCGCAGCGGCGGCGTGAACTGGACGACGATGGCGTATTCGCCTTCGTAGTGGACGCCCTCGCGCAGGAACTGCCCCCGGCGTTCGGCATCGACCAGGCGGGAGATCGGATCGGGGAAATGGGAACGCTCCGCTGCCGGGTAGCTGGCCGAGGGCAGCCGCACCGCATCGACCCACGACGCCCACCCGGCGCCGAGCCGCGACAGGGCGGCATTGACCCGGCCGGAGAGCCAGTTGCGCTCGGCGTCGGTCGAACTGGCGATGTCGGGGGCGCGGTAGAACCACCCGGCGAGCAGCGAGCCGTCCTTGCAGAGCACGATGCCGCTGTCGACCAGATGGCTCCAGTTCAGCAGGTCGGCGAGGCCGGCCGCGGTGTCGCGGAACGTCTTCAGCGCCAGCACGCCGGCTACTCCGTTCGCCAGGGGCGTGAGCGTGCCGGGTAGTAGCCGCGATAGCGGAGATGCCGCAGATAGACCCTGGTCATCCGCGGGTCGGCCTTCGCCATCCACCGCAGCGCCGGCAGGGCGGCGAACCACAGTGCGCCGCCGACAACGAACGAAACAATGTTCATGCCGGAGATGGCGAGGCCGCCGGCGACGATCGCGGCCATCAGCGCCGGCTCGCGCTCACCGCCCAGGAACAGGTTCTCACGGTGCAGCACGCGATGAAAGGCGAGGCGGCGCAGGCTCACACGATGGCTCCGGCGATGCCGAGCGCGGAGGCGAGATTGGTCACGCCGACGATGAAGGAGGCGACCAGCACCAGCATGATGATGCGGCGGACGAACTCGTTGATCTCGCCGCCGAACACCAGTGCCGCGCCGCACGCCACC
>JAJZVE010000644.1 GCA_021845835.1 Pseudomonadota bacterium
CGATCGGAGTGTGGCTCGCGGCATTCATGGCGATGGTGGTGCTGCGCGGCATCGCCTGGCGCCGCTTCGTACGCTTGCCGGCGGAGGCGATGGCGGCGCCGGTGTGGACGCTTGTGTCGGTGACCGCTCGTTCGTTTCCGGGCTGCTCTGGGGCGCGTGCAGCCTGTTTCTGATGCCCGCCAGTGGCCCCTATCCGCTGTTCATGACATTCGTCGTCGGCGGGATGAGCGCCGGCTCGATCACGGTGAATGCGGCGCATTTGCCGAGCGTTGCCGCCTTCATCCTGCCGGCGGTGCTGCCCCTGGTCGGATGGTTCGTATGGCGCGGTACAGACCTGTCGCTGGCAATGGCGTTCATGACGTCGCTGTTCATGGGCGCGCTGCTGCTGGCGGCCTGGCGCTATGCCCGCGAGTTCGCTGCCGGGGTGCGGGCGCGCATGGCACTTGCCGAGCGCACAGCGGAGCTCGCCGAGGCAAACGCCCGGCTGCGCGCCGAAATCGCCGAACGCGAGGGCGCCGAAGCAGCGCTGCGGCAGGCGCAGAAAATGGAGGCAATCGGCAGCCTGACCGCGGGCGTGGCACACGATGTGAACAATGTGCTGATGGTGGTGCGCGGCGCGTCCGAAGTGCTGAAGCGGCGATTGAGCCACGCACCCGGGCACCTGCGCCAGATCACGGCCATTCTGCGCGCCACCGAGCGCGGAGCGGCGCTTATCCGGCGGCTGCTGGCCTTCGCGCGCAAGGAGGCATTGACCCCCGCTCTGGTCGATCTCAACGCCGCGCTGCAGAGCATTGCGGGATTGCTCGGGGCCACGCTCGGCAAGTCGCTGCATCTCGTGATGGAGCTGGATGAAACCCTGCCGCACGTATGCGTCGATCGCACCGGATTCGAACATGCGATCATCAACCTTGCCATCAATGCGCGCGACGCGATGCCCGAGGGAGGCACGCTGACCTTCCGAACCGCGCTGGCGCAGGTTGACGACCGCGAGGTGGCGACCGGACTCGTGGCGGGTCCGTACGTGGTCGTGGCGGTAGCGGATAGCGGCACCGGCATGACCGAGGCGGTGCAGGCGCGTGCCTTCGACCCATTCTTCACGACCAAGCCGCCGGGCCAGGGGTCGGGGCTGGGCTTAAGCCAGGTGTACGGGTTCGTACGGCAATTCGGCGGCGCGGTGCAGATCGAGAGCACGCCGGGCGGCGGCACGACCGTGCTGCTTTACTTGCCGCCGGCCAATATGGCGCCGGGACCACTGCCGGAACTGGCCGAGCCGGGGCCGCCGCGCGCCGTGGAGACGGGCGACCGGCTTGAGACGCTGCACCTTGTGCTGCTCGACGACGAGGACCTGGTCCGCGAAGTCGTGGCCGAATTGCTGGAAGGCGCCGGCTATCAGGTGTCGGCTTTCGCGCAGGCGGCCGACGCACTGCGCTGCGTCGAAGGCGACCCAAGCGTCGTGCTGCTGGTCACGGACCTTGGCCTGCCGGACTGCGCCGGCGACGAAGTGGCGCGGCGGGCGCGGCGGGCGCGGCCGGGTCTGCCGGTACTGTTCATCACCGGCTACAACGATGCCGGCCAGTTGGCCAACGAGCCGTGGCAGCTGCGCAAGCCCTTCGCCGAGGCCGACCTGTTGGCGACAGTCGCGCGGGCCGTGCGGCAGCCCTGGGCGGCGGCGTAGGAGGGGAGCGCGCCGGTCCGCTTCTCACTGGACGCCGGCGGCGGTCAGTACGGCGCCCCACCCAGGACCAGGGCTGGCAGTCACGGCGGCTGCGGTGAGCAGAATGCGCAGGATGGCGCGCATGACACGACCTTCGCTTGAATGGCCGAGGCGGACATGCCCCGGCGTGTTGCCACCCCACGTCGCGTGCCGCGGGCGCAGGATCAACACCGGCCAGTGCTCCGCCGGAGCGCAGCAGGATTGCAACGGCAGCCGGGCCGGCCGCAGGCGTGAACGCAGCCGTCATGTGCCCATGAGTTTTTCCGCACGGCGGGGCGATTGACCCTGCCCGTCGGCGCTTCCATCCTCGCCGGCTGCAATCGCCGCGCGAGCAGATCATGAGCGATATGACCCCCGACGCCCGCCCTGCCGCCCGCCGCGGCGGGCGCAGCACGCGCACGGCACGGGCGGGGGGCGCGATCGCTCAGAAACCGTTCCGCCAGCCGCGCCGGCGCTTCGCGCCGATGGAGATCGTCTCGGCCGACGAGCTGGAGGCGATCCATCACACCTCGCTTGCCATCCTCGAAGAGATCGGGATGGACTTCCTGAACGCGCAGGCACGCCGCCTGCTCCGCGAAGCCGGCGCGGAGGTGGCGGGCGATGGCCTGCGCGTGCGCTTCGACCGTGGGCTGATCGAGGAGAGGATCAGGACGGCGCCGGCTGAATTTACGCTGCACGCGCGCAATGCCGCGCACAATGTGCGGCTCGGCGGCGACTGGCTCGCGTTTCCGCAGATGGCGTCGGCGCCGAACTGCTCCGACGCGGATCGCGGCCGGCGGCCGGGCAGTCAGGAGGATTTCCGCAACCTCGTGAAGTTGGCGCAGTGCTTCAACATTTTGCACCTGACCGGAGGCTATCCGGTCGAACCGGTCGATCTGCACGCCTCGGTGCGGCATCTCGACTGCCTCGCGGATTTCGTGAAGCTGACCGACAAGGCGTTCCACGCCTATTCGCTCGGACGGTCGCGCATCCTGGACGGCATCGAAATCGCCCGCATCGGCCGTGGGATTTCCGATGAGCAACTGCTGCGCGAGCCAAGCCTGCTCAGCATCATCAACTCTTCCTCGCCGCTCCGGCTCGACGATCCGATGCTGCAGGGCATGATCGAGATGTCGAGTCGCAACCAGATCATCGTGATGACGCCGTTTACGCTGGCGGGCGCCATGGCGCCGGTGACGCTTGCAGGTGCGCTGGCGCAGCAGAACGCCGAGGCGCTGGCCGGGATCGCCTTCTGCCAGATCGTGCGGCCCGGTTCGCCGGTGGTCTATGGCGGCTTCACCTCCAACGTGGACATGAAATCAGGCGCCCCAGCGTTCGGCACGCCGGAATACATGAAGGCGCAGGTCGTCGGCGGCCAGCTCGCGCGGCGCTACCGCATCCCCTATCGCACCTCGAATGTCTGTGCGGCCAACACGGTCGATGCCCAGGCGGCGTACGAGAGCGTGTTCTCGCTCTGGGGCGCGGTGATGGGCGGCGGCCACCTCGTCAAGCATGCCGCCGGCTGGCTGGAGGGAGGTCTCACCTGCAGCTTCGAGAAGACCGTCGTGGACGTGGATCTCCTGCAGATGGTGGCCGAGTTCCTCGATCCCCTGGCGGTCAATGACGACACGCTGGCGATGGCGGCGATCCGCGACGTGGGACCGGGCGGCCATTACTTCGGCACGCCGCACACGCAGGCGCGCTATCGTGATGCGTTCTACGCGCCGCTGATTTCGGACTGGCGCAATTTTGAATCGTGGCAGGAGGCGGGCAGCCCGACCGCGATGGACAAGGCGAACCGGCTGTGGAAGCAGGTGCTGGCTGCCTACGAACCGCCGCTGCTCGATATTGCCGTCGCCGAGGAACTGGACGCATTCGTGGCGAAGCGCAAGGCGGAGGGCGGATTCAAGACGGATTTCTGAACGTGGCGCGGCGCCTATCCGGCGAGCGCGGCGCGCAGCCGTGCCCAG
>JAJZVE010000645.1 GCA_021845835.1 Pseudomonadota bacterium
CCGGCTTGCAGCGGCCGGCGCGTCTCCCTATCTTGTGCATCGCAGCAAGGCGGCTATGCCGCTTTCCTGCTTCTTGGACGTTTCCTCCCTAAACTTGGCGGTGCCTTCGGGCACCGCCATTTTTTTCGCGCTGGCCGGCGCGGGTCCTGGGCGGGGCGCGTCAGGCGGCGGTCAGGGTGGCGATCAGCGTCGTCATGTCGCGCTGCACGGCGGCGAAGCCGGCGCTGCGGGTGAAGCGCGCCTCGTCCATGTAGAGGCTGCGGCAGAGTTCGATCTGCAGCGCCTCCACCCCCTCGCGCGGGCGGCCGTAATGGCGGGTGATGTAGCCGCCGGCATAGGGATCGTTGCGGCGCACGCGATAGCCCAGCCGCTCCAGCGTCGCCTGCACCCGTTGCATCGTCTGCGGCGTGCAGGCGGTGCCGTGCGCGTCGCCCAGCACGATGTCGACGCCGCCCTGCCCGCGTCCGGCCGGGGGGGGCATGGAGTGGCAGTCGATCAGCAGGCAGCGGCCGAACTGCGCCTGCGTCGCCGCGATCGTCGCCTGCAGCGCGGCGTGGAACGGCGCCCAGCAGTCGCGCACCCGCGCCTCGGCCTCGGCGAAGCGCAGCTTGTCGCGATAGATCGTCTCGCCGGAGGCGACGATGCGGGCGATGGTGCCCAGGCCGGCGCCGACGCGGGGGCTGGCGGTGTTGACCCAGGCAGGCAGCCGGTCGGCGAACATGGCGGGATCGAGTTCCCACGCCTCGCGGTTCACGTCGCAGAAGGCGCGCGGGAAGGTGGCGGCGAGCAGCGGCGCGCCGTGCGCGGGCGCGGCGGCGAACAGCTCATCGACGAAACTGTCCTCGCTGCGCCGCAGCGAAAGCGGGTCGAGCCGCGCCGCCGCCAGGAACCCGGCGCTGTAGCGGCGCCCGGAATGCGGCGAGGCGAATACCAGCGGCGCGCGCTGGACGGGCGGGCGATGCAGGATGACGGCGTCGGCGGCGGGCAGCGGCAGGTCCATGCGCCGCATTGAAGCCGGCGGCGCCGGCGGCGGCAATGCGGCGGCGGCGTCAGGCGGCCGGTCGGGGCGCGAACGGCAACGATGCTGAATCGGACTCTAAAACCTTGACGAACTCGATTTTATATGGCAAAGGGATAGATGCGTTAGCAGGGGGATTGGCCGTGGCGAATGCTTATTACGAATATGCAGTTAGCCCTGATGGAGCTACTTATTCACTCTCGGCCTCGGCCACGGGTAAGGCGCCTCCCGCCGCGTATGGTATTACTGATAGTTCCGGAAATGTAAACGTCCTCGGCGATGTAAATCCCGATAGTTTTGTATTCAATAATAAAGCTGGGCATACATTTACTTATGAGGGGGTTGCAAATTTTCCAATTAGCGGCACCCAGACGCTGACTGGTTTTATTGCGTTAGATACAAGCCTCAATACATATCACTTCTTTTCAACTTCCTCTGTCCTCGTATCGACTGCTGTTGTTGCAAGCAGCTTTACGTCTGACGCTCCCAGCACCACGTCCACATGGTGGAACATTGATGCCGCTGCTCCCGGCTGCTTCGTCGCCGGCACGCTGATCGCGACGCCGGGCGGGGCGGTGCCGGTGGAGACGCTCGCGGCCGGTGACCTGGTGCTGACCGCCGATGGTCGCGCGCTGCCGGTGCGCTGGCTCGGCCGCAGCACCATCAACCTGTTCCGCGCCGCCGATCGCGCCAGCCTGCTGCCGATCCGCATCAGGGCCGGCGCGCTGGACGAGAACATGCCCGCCCGCGACCTGCTGGTCTCTCCCGGCCATGCCATCCGCGTCGGCGACGTGCTGGCCCATGCCGGCGCGCTGGTGAACGGCACCTCCATCGTGCAGGAACGCGACATGCCGATGGTGTTCCCCTACTACCATGTCGAACTCGACAGCCACGCCGTGCTCCGCGCCGAGGGCGCGCCGGCCGAGAGCTTCCTGGACGGGGTCGAGGATCTCGCCTTCGACAACGCCGGCGAGCGGCCGGCGGGCGGCACGATGCAGGAGATGGACTGTCCCCGCATCCGCTCCGCGCGCCAGTTGCCCCGCGCGGTGAAGGAACATCTCGCCGCCCGCGCCGCCACCCTGTCCGGCACGGTCGCCGCCGCCGCCTGATCGGCCCATCCCCGCCGATCCGCGCAATGGCCGGGCCGCGTCCCGGCCATTGCCGCGTACGGGCGGCCGCCTCAGCCGAACAGCCCGTGCAGGAACCACCGCGTGCCCGGCGCGCCGGCGTTCCGCCCGGTGCGGAACAGCCAGAACCGGCCGCCGGCCTCATCCTCGACGCGGTAATAATCCCGCACCAGATCGGCTTCCTCCCGCCCTTCCGACCCGCCGGCGCGGCGCCACCATTCGGCGGCGATGCGTTCCGGCCCGCTTGCCGCCCGCACCCGGTGCAGCACGCCGCGCCAGCGGAACAGCAGCGGCGGGTCGTCGGGCACCGGCGCCATG
This sequence comes from Pseudomonadota bacterium, assembly GCA_021845835.1. The sequence continues at coordinate 2,464 of JAJZVE010000645.1, forward strand.
ACGGAAACCGGCTCCGGCCGGCGCAGCAGCCGCACCGGCCGCGGCGGCCCGCCCGCCCAGGCCGGCGGCGCGGCGAGCGGCGGCGCGCGGTGCAGGCGGCGCTCCGGCACATGGGTCGCGACCGGCGCCGGCCGCCATGCCGCATCCTCGCCCAGCCGGCTGGCGAGCGCATCCAGCGTGCGCGCCAGCGCCTCGTCGGCCGAATCCGCCGCCGCGCCGGCCAGATCGCCTAAGCGCGCCTGCGCCGGGGCGCGTGGGCCGGTGGTTTCGGCCGCCAGCGTGATCGCCTCGATGCCGAAGCCGGGATCGACGGTGTCCAGCTGCGCGCCGAGCAGCCGCGCCAGATAGGCGGCGTCGTTGACCGGCAGCGCGGTGGCGACGGCGATCGCCGTCGCGCTGGCATCGACGCGGGCGAAGCGGGCGACGAAGCGCTGCCCGCCCAGCCGCGCCGCCGCCAGCCGCGCGCAGAGCGGCCCGGCCAGCCGTGCCAGCGCCGCCGCCAGCGACCCGGCGGTGACCAGCGGCTCGGCGAAGCGGGCGTCCTCGGCCCAGGGCGCGGGCGGATGCGGCCAGGCGATCGACTCGGCGGCGGCGCCCAACGCCTGATCGAGCCGTAGGGCCGGCGCCGGGCCGAAGCGGGTGGCGAGGTCGGCGCGTGGCAGCCGCGCCAGCTCCGCGATCCGCCGCACGCCCAGCCGCTGCAGCCCGGCGACCACGCGTGCCTCCAGCCGCAGCAGCCCGACCGGCAACGGGCCGAGCGCCGCCGCCTCCTGGCCCGGCGGCAGCACGCCGGGGGCGGCGCGGGCCAGCGCCCAGGCGGTGGCGGCGCTGCCGGCGACGGCGATCCGCGCAACGATCCCCGCCGCCGCCAGCCGCGCGGCGAGATCGGCGGCCAGCGCCGCTTCCCCGCCGTGCCACAGATGCGCGCAGCCGGTGAGGTCGAGTACGACCCCATCCGGCGGGTCGGCGGCGGCGAGCGGCGTGTAGCGCGTGGCCCAGGCGACGAGCCGCGCCAGGGCCGCGCGGTCGCCGTCCGGGTCCGCCGGCACCGCCGCCAGCGTCGGGCAGATCGCGCGTGCCTGGGCGAGCGCCATGTCGGGCACCAAGCCCACCGCCGCCGCGCGCGGACAAAGCGCGGCCAGCCGCCGCTGGCCGCGCAGCGTGGTGACGGTGGCGAGTGGCTGCTCAGGCGTGGCGCC
>JAJZVE010000646.1 GCA_021845835.1 Pseudomonadota bacterium
AGATGACGCCGACGCCGCCCTCGCGCGCGCCGCCGAACCGCAGCAGCAGGCGCGCCAGCAGCACCATCACGTCGGGATCATCGACCAGGTACGCCCCGGCGCCGCGGCACGCCGCCGCGAACGCCGGATAGGCGCCCGCGAGGCTTGCGGTGTGCGATCTGGCGGCCGCCTCGCCATGCGCGCTGCGCCCCGTCTTGAGCACGATCACCGGCTTGCCCGCCGCCCGTGCCCGCCGCAGCAGGTCGCGGAATCGCGTCCCGTCGCGCAGGCCCTCGACATGCAGGCAGATGGCCTGCGTCACCGGATCGCCGATCATGTGTTCGAAGAAATCGCACAGGTCGAGATCGGCCTGGTTGCCCACGGAGACGAGCTGGCTGAAGCCAACGCCCTGATCGTGCGCGCGGTTATAGACCGAGAGCATCAGCGCGCCGCTCTGCGACACCAGGCCGATGCCGCCGGGGATGATCCTCTCGACATCCAGCACGCGCGCGGACGTGAGCGACATGCCGTTGTGGAAATTGATGAGGCCAAGGCAGTTCGGCCCGATCAGCCGCATCCCGCTGCTGCGCGCGATGGCGGCGATTTCCCGCTGCGCGTGTTCGCCGTCCGCCCCGACCTCGGCAAAGCCGCTGCTGATGACGACGCAGGCGCCCACGCCGGCGGCGGCGCATTCGCGCAGCGTGCCGACGACCGCCTCGGCCGGCACCGCGATTACCGCCACGTCGGCATGCGGCGCGGCGCCGATGTTCGGGTAGCAGGGGCGCCCCTGCACGACGCTGCGGCGCGGATTGATCGGGATCGCCTCGCCCGCGAACCCGTGCAGCGTCAGATAGTGCATGATCCGGCCGCCCCATTTGCCGCGATCGTCGGACGCGCCGAACACGGCGACCGCGCGCGGGGCGAAGATGTCGGCGATCGTGACGCGCGGGGCGACTGCGTTTGTCATGGCACAATACTCAGACAAAGGCCGCGTGGCCGAGCAGCTCCCGGCCGACGATCAGGCGGTTGATGCCGGTGGTGCCGTCGATCACGGTCAGCATGCGCGCATCGCGCCAGCAGCGTTCGACGCCCGCTTCCTCGGCCAGTCCCATCGCCCCCATCGCGTCCATCGCGGCATGGCAGGCGCGCACGGCCGCTTCGGTCGCATAGGCTTTTGCCATCGACGCCTCGCGCGGACAGCGTTGCCCCTGGTCCATCAGCCACAACGCCTGCAGGCACAGCAGCCGCGCCGCCGCGACTTCGGTGGCGGCGTCGGCGAGCTGCAGTTGGATGGCCTGGAACCGCGCCAGGGGCCGGCCGAAGGCGACGCGCCCGCGCGTGTAACGGCAGGCGATATCCAGCGCGTGCCGGGCGATCCCCACCGAACTCATGCCGACGAACGGGCGCGATGCCTCGATGCCGGCCGAGAAAGCTGCGAGCGCCTCGCCCGGCGCGGCCATCATGTTCGCGGTGGGTACCAGTACGCCGTCGAATTCAAGTTCGGCGAAGGAAAGATTGCGCAGGCCAACACAGGGCAACTCCCGGTTCGTCCAGGGAGAGGTTTCGCGCTCGACGATGAAGCGCGTGTGCCGCGACGTGCCGTCGGCGGCGCGCTCCACCACCATCAGCGTGAGCAGATCGGCGATGCCGCCGAACTTGATCCACTTCTTCCGGCCGGTGACGTGATAACCGTCGGGGCCGGGCACGCCGGCACAGGCGAGCGCGCGCGTGTCCGATCCGGCCTGCGGCTCGGTGATCGCGGCCGTGGCGAGCAACTCCCCGGCGAGCAGCCTGCCGAGCCAGCGTTCGCGCTGCGCCGCCGTGCCGACCTTGGCGATGGTGCGCGGCGGCACGACTTCAGCGAGCACGACGGGACTCGGCCCGAAGGCTTCCAGCAGCAACCCGTAGTCCACGAAGCTCAGCCCGGCGCCGCCGAGGTCGCGCGGGATCGTGCTGCCGACATAGCCGAGCGGGATCAGCCCCTTGTAGATCTGCTTCACCTGATCCGCCGAGAGCTTGCCGTCGGGCACCGCGTCCACGACCGGCCGCACCACGCGCTCGATCGCCTCGGCCGCGCGTTCGCGCAGTTCCTGCTGCGCCTTGCTCAGGGCGAAATCCATGCGGCCCTCCCGTTCAGCGGCCCTTGAATACCGGCTTGCGCTTTTCCAGCATGGCGCGCACGCCTTCCTGCACGTCCTCGGACCCGTGGATCACCGGATGCCAGCGGTCGGCGAGCAGCATCGCACGGTCCGGCGAGTCGCGATATTGCGCGCGCACGGTCTCCTTGATCGCGCGCACCGCCAGCGGCGCGGCGCCGGCGAGCTTGTGGGCGTGGCGGGCCACCTCGGCGTCGAAGCTTTCGTCCGGGAAGACGCGCGTGACGAGGCCCCAGTCATAGGCTTCCTGCGCGGTGATGTCGTCGCCGAGCAGCGAGATGTCGAGCGCGTGGTTGCGGCCCAGGTAGTGGACCAGCCGCGCATTGGCGAGGTGCCAGCTTGGCGCAAGGCCGAGATAGGCGTCGCCGGCACGGAACTTCGCAGATGCCGCGGCGAGGCGGATATCGGCCGGCCAGGCGATCGCGGTGCCACCGCCGATGCACCAGCCGCGCACCGCCGAGATGACCGGCTTCGGGTGTTCCTCGATCAGGTCGATCATGCGGATGCCGACGGCGCGCGTGACGGCGGCGGCGTCCACGTCGGTCTCATTGACGACGCGCAGGTCGGCGCCGGCGCAGAAGGCGCGCGTGCCGGCACCGCGAATGACGATGGCGCGGGTCGCCTCGCGCACGGCGAGCGCTTCCAGTGCCGTCACGATCGCTTCGAGCAGCGCAAGCGTCATCAGGTTCAGCGGCGGGCGGTTGATGGTCAGCGTCGAAACGCCGCCGTCATGGTCGATGAGAAGGTCGTCGCTCATGGGATTCTCACTCTGACGAGCGCGCCAGCAGGCGCCGGAAGCCGCCGAGCAGGCCGAACGCCAGCACGAGCGCCAGCGAGACCAGCACGACCAGGGAAGAGACCGCGGCCACCGTCGGATCGACGCGGTCGGACATGTAGGTGTAGATGCGCACGGGCAGCGTCTGCAGCGCCGGGCCGGCCATGAAGATCGTCACCGTGACGTCGGAGAACGACAGCAGGAAGCAGAACAGGAAGGCGGTGACGAGACCCGGTGCGCAGAGCGGCAGCGTGATGCGCAGCAGCGTGCGCGCCCGGCTTGCGCCGTGCACCATCGCCGCCCATTCGAGTTCCTCCGGAACCGCGTGCAGCGTCACGTGCAGCGAGCGTATGGCGTACGGCACGACGATGACGACATGCGCCAGCACCAGGCCGAGCAGCTCGTTATAGAGGCCGTGGGCGTTGACGAACTGCAGCATGGCGATGGCGAACACGACCGACGGCACCAGCAGCGGCGCGCTGAAGAAGCCGAGGAACAGCGCGCTGCCCGGCGGCCGGAAGCGCACCAGCGCGTACGCCGCCAGGAACGAGACCGCGACGGCCGCCGCGGCGGTGCTGACCGCGAGTTTCGCGCTGAGCAGGAAGGCGTCCACGAAGCCCGGATAGGACAGCGCCTCGCGATACCAGCGCAGCGAGAAATGCACCGTGGGCAGGACGAAATACGCCGCCGGGGTCAGCGACATCCAGACCACCATGACGATCGGCGCGAGCACCAGAACCAGCATCGC
>JAJZVE010000647.1 GCA_021845835.1 Pseudomonadota bacterium
GCTGCCCTGCCAGGGCGCGAACGGATACAGCACCAGCGCGATCAGCGCGGCGATGTAGCCGCCCTTCTTGAAGTCGATGAGGCGCGGGAAGACGTTGGCGAAGTCGAAGGCCGGCGAGACGAAATTGGCCACGACGTTGATGCCCAGCGTGGCGACCGCGAAGGTCACCGCGGCGAGCAGGGCGAGGAACCAGCTGCTGAAGCGGGCCGAAATTTCGTCGGGGTGGATCAGCACCTGGCCATAGACCGCGTAGGCCGCGGTGGTGGTGACGCCGGCGACCAGCGTGAACAGGATCAGGTTGACCGGCAGGCCCCAGAGATTGCCCTTGCGCACCGCCGCCTCGTCCGGGGCGTAGCGCGAGAAGTCGCAGAAATTCAGGTAAAGCGCGGCGAAATACGTCACCCACGTCGCGGCCACGGCGGCAAGCGAGGCGAACGAGCCGGGCGTGCCCGGCACGCCGGCATCCCTGGTCTTTTCCAGCAGCACGTCGTGCGGAATGCCGCCGCCGAACGAAATGCCGCCCGCCGCGATGCTCAACACCACTGCCAGGATCAGCATCATCACCCACACCGCCGGCCCGGCCCAGTCCTGGAACCGGCGCACCGTCTCCATGCCGCGCTGGATGATCAGAAGTTGCAGCGCCCAGACCACGACGAAGCAGATCACTTCCAAGGTCGAGTGGCCGAGCAGATGGCTCGACTGCTGGAAGCTCATTAGCGCGGGCGAGCGCGTCAGCAGCGCCACGATGGCGCCGGCGGCGGCGCTGGTCTGCGCGCCGTACCAGAAACAGGCGACGATCGCGCGCACCAGCGCCGGCAGGTTGGCGCCCCAGATGCCGAACGAGGCGCGCGCCAGTACCGGATAGGGTACGCCGGTCCGCACGCCGGCGTATCCGACCATGTTCATCAGCACGAAGATGACGATCGATCCTATGCCGATCGCCAGGATAAAATTGACGAAATTCCCGCACAGCAGGAACAGGCTGGCGGCAAGATAATAGCCCCAAAGGCTGTGGACATCGGAAGTCCACACGTTGAAGATGCTGAAGGCGCCCCAGTTGCGCAGCGCCGCGGGCGCGAGATCCTCGTTGTAGAGGGCCGGTGATGCGTTCGGTATTGCCACGATCTTGCTCCCCCTGCTGCGGCGTCGCCAGCGGCTGTTGCGGCGGGCGCCGGACCTGAATCCTGCGCCGGACGACCAGCATCCGCGATCGGCGGCATTCTGACAATGCCGTGAGCAACAGGGCGACATCTGAGCAAACGCCCGGATGATGTAATTTTGCTCGGGCGCCCCCCTCGTCCCCGTTGCCCTCGGCGCCGGCCTGTGCCTAACTTCCGCCTGGGAAGTGCGAGGAAACGGCCCGATGGCGCAGGTATCGCTCCGCAAGGTTGAGAAGGCGTACGAGACCTACAAGGCCGTACATGGCATCGACCTGGAGATCGACGACCAGGAATTCGTGGTGCTGGTCGGCCCCTCCGGCTGCGGCAAATCGACCACGCTGCGCATGGTCGCGGGACTGGAGGAGATCACCGCCGGCGAGATCTGGATCGGCGGCGACAAGGTGAACGACGTGCCGCCGCGCGACCGCGACATCGCCATGGTGTTCCAGAACTATGCGCTCTATCCGCACATGACCGTGTTCGAGAACATGGCGTTCGGGCTGAAGCTGCGCAAATTCCCGCGCGACGAGATCAAGCGCCGGGTGGATGAGGCGGCGCGCATCCTGGACCTGGCGCAACTGCTGGAACGGCGGCCGAAGGCGCTGTCCGGCGGGCAGCGGCAGCGCGTGGCGATGGGGCGCGCCATCGTGCGCAACCCGCGCGTGTTCCTGTTCGATGAGCCGCTGTCCAATCTCGACGCCAAGCTGCGCGTGCAGATGCGCACCGAGATCAAGAAGGTGCACCAGACCGTGCGCACCACCACGGTCTATGTCACGCATGACCAGGTGGAGGCGATGACGCTCGCCGACCGCGTGGTGGTGATGAACGCCGGCCGCATCGAGCAGGTCGGGCCGCCGCAGGAGCTGTACCATAACCCGGCGACGCGCTTCGTCGCCGGGTTCATCGGCAGCCCGGCGATGAACTTCATCTCGGTCAAGGTGCTGAACGAATCCGGCCTGCTGTTGCAGTTGCCCGGCGGCGTGCGCCTGCCGGTGCCGCCGCAGCGGGCGAACCGCTACGCGCCCTATGCCGGGCGCGATATGACGCTGGGCATCCGGCCGGAGCATCTGACCGAGGTGTCGGGCCACGAGAAGCCGGGTGTTGCGATCATCCAGGCGCCGGTCGATGTGGTCGAGCCGATGGGCATGGAGACGATGGTGCATTTCCAGATCGACGGCGCGGAAATGACCGCGCGCGTCGCCCCCGAGACGCCGGCCCGTCCCGGCGAGTTGCTGCCGCTTGCCGCCGACCTGAACCAGATGCACCTGATCGAGAACGAGTCCGGCCGGGTCGTCTGACCCTCGTCCCATCTGCTGCCTGTTGCACCGCGTCTCGCTGTCCGGCCCATGCCGCGGTAGGGAGGGTGCGCCCGCAATGTCCCGAGGCCCGCCATGCCCGACCCCAGCGACATCCACCTCGTCCAGGCCGACCGGCTGCGCGCCCTGGTCGCCGGCATCTTCGCCGCCGCCGGCTGCGCGCCCGACGAGGCCGGGCGGATCGGCCAGTATCTGCTGTCGGCCAATCTCGCCGGCCATGACAGCCACGGCGTCATCCGCACGCCGCGCTACGTGCAATGGCTGCAGGAAGGCAAGGTGCGCGCCGGCCAGACGCTGACCGTGGTGAACGACGGGCCGGTGCATGCCACCGTCGATGGCAACTGGGGGTTCGGCCAGACCATCGGGCCGCTCGCGGTCGATCTCGGCATCGCCAAGGCGCGCGCCGCCGGATTGTCGGTGATCGGGCTGCGCCATTCCGGCCATCTCGGCCGCATCGGCGACTGGGCGGAGCGGGCGGCGGCGGCGGGACTGGCGTCCATCCATTTCGTCAATGTCGAGGGCGGCGAGCTGGTGGCGCCGTTCGGCGGCGTGGACCGGCGATTCTCCACCAATCCGGTGTGCATCGGCATCCCCGGCGACGGCGCCGCGCCGATGCTGCTGCTGGACATGGCGACCTCGCTGGTGGCGGAAGGCAAGGTGCTGGTCGCCTCGAACGGCGGCAAGCCGGTGCCGCCCGGCGCGCTGGTGCGCCCGGACGGGCAGTTCACCGACGACCCGGCGGCGCTGTATGGCCCGCTCGCGCCGAGCGCGCCGCGCGATCCGGCGATGGGCGAAGGGGCGCTGGTCGCGTTCGGGCTGCACAAGGGATCGGGGCTCGCGTTCATGTGCGAGATGCTGGCGGGCGTGCTGACCGGCGGCGGCACCTCGGGGCCGGTGCCGGGGGGCAGGCGCGGTCGCATCAGCAACGGCATGCTGTCGATCTATCTCGACCCGCGGACATTTGCCGGCGGCGATTTCCACGCGCGCGCGCGCGCCTATGCCGACTATGTGAAGGCGTCGCGCCCGGTGACGCCGGGGACGGAAGTGCTGGTGCCCGGCGAGCCGGAGGCGCGCATGCGCACCGCGCGGCTGGCCCGCGGCGTGCCGCTGCAGGCGCAGACCTGGGCGGCGATCCGCGCCACTGCCCGCAGCCTCGGCGTGGCAACGCCCGATTAGGGA
>JAJZVE010000648.1 GCA_021845835.1 Pseudomonadota bacterium
GGCGGCGCGGCCGATCGGCACCTCCTCCAGCACCTCCGGCACCTCGGCCTTCATGGCATACAGCGCCTTGTTCTCCACCACGATCACCGGGTCGGGATCGGCGATGGCCGCGCGCAGCAGGCCGTAGGCACTGGCCGGATCGGCGGGGCAGACCACTTTCAGGCCGGGCACATGGGCGAACCATGCCTCCAGGCATTGCGAGTGCTGCGGGCCGGCGCCTAAGCCCCCGCCATGCGGCGTGCGCAGCACGATCGGCACCGAACGCTGGCCGCCGAACATGAAGCGCGCCTTCGCCGCCTGGTTCACCAGCGCGTCCATCACCAGCGTGGTGAAGTCCATGAACATGATCTCGATCACCGGCCGCAGCCCGGACAGCGCCGCGCCGACCGCGGCGCCGGCGATCGCGGCCTCGGAGATCGGCGTGTCGAACACGCGCTCCGCCCCGAAACGCTCGCGCAGGCCCCGCGTGGCGCCGAACGACCCGCCGGCTTCCGAGACGTCCTCGCCGAACACGACGATGCTGGGGTCCGCCGCCAGCGCATCGGCGAGCGCCAGGTTCACCGCGCGCAGGTATCGCAGCTCGGGCATCAGTGCGCCTCCGTCGGGCTGTACACGTCGGCCTGCGCCGCGGCGAAATCGGGGGCGGTGCCGGCGCGGGCAGAGGCGATGGCAGCCTCGATGCGGCGGTCCACGTCCGCCAGCACCTGCTGCAACCGGCTCTCGCCGATGCCGAGCCGTTCCAGTTGCAGCGCCGCGATGCGCAGCGGATCGCGCGCCGCCAGCGCGCCGACCTCGGCAGCATCGCGGTACTTCTGCGCATCGCCCTCGAAATGCCCGCGCACGCGCGTGGTCACGCACTCCAGCACCGCGGGCGGCCCGTTGCGCACGCGCGCCACCGCCTCGCCGGCCGCCGCGGCAACCGCGGCCACGTCGTTGCCGTCAACCGCGAGGTGCGACACGCCGTAGGCGGGCACGAGGTCGGCGAGCCGGAAGGCGATCTGCTTCGTGCTCGGCAGGAACTCGCTCCAGCCGTTGTTCTCGCACACGAACAGCAGCGGCAGGCGCCACAGCGCGGCCATGTTGAGGCATTCGTGCAGCAGCCCCTCGGCCAGCGCGCCGTCGCCGAAGAACGCGACCGCGACCGCCGGCCGGCCGAGCCGCTTGTGCGCCAGCGCCGAGCCGAGCGCGATCGACAGCCCGGCACCGACGATGCCGTTCGCCCCCAGCATGCCGATCGACAGGTCGGCGACATGCATCGACCCGCCGCGGCCGCGGCACAGCCCCTCGTCGCGCGCCAGCAGTTCGGCGAAAAAGCCGGCGAGCGGCAGTCCCTTGGCGATGGCGTGGCCGTGGCCGCGATGGGTGGAGGCGATGGTGTCCGCGTCATCGAGCGCGCTCATCACGCCCACCGGCACCGCTTCCTGGCCGATACTGAGATGGATGAAGCCGGGCACCTCGCCGTCCGCGAACAGCACGCTCAGCCGTTCTTCCGCGCGCCGGATCAGCAGCATGTCCGCGTACAGCGTCAGCAGCCGATTGGCGCCCGGCGCCGCTGCCTTGTCGTGGGTCATGCGGCCCCCTGCCGCGCCGCCGCCGCGAGCGGTCGCGGCAGCAGCGCGAAAGCCGCGATCACTTCGCCGATATCGGCATCCGGCAGGCGGGCGACGAACGCCTCCAGCCGGTCGTAGGCCGCCATCGGCACGTCCTGCTCGGCGCCGATCCGGCGCAGCATCGCCGACAGCGTGGCGCGGTCGTAGGAATAGTCGGCCGGCGTCATCGGCTGCGCGTGCGTGCGCGTGCCGTGCGCCGTATCCGCCTCGATGATCGCGCTCAGCACCGGCACGGACGGGTCCGTCACCAGCGTGATGCGTTCGATCAGCGCCGCCACCTGCGGGTCGTCGTAGGTGGTCATGCGCCGCATGGTCGGCACGCCGTAGATCAGGGTCGTCGCGATGCAGAACGGAATGCTCATCAGCGTGCCGGAGATCGAGTTGAACGGCCCGGTCGCGTCCATGCCGGCATAACCGGTCTCATATGGGTTCATGCGCACCCTGATGGCGATCGGCAGCTCGCCGCCGAGCTGTTCGCGCAGCTTCAGCGCCCCCGTCACGGGGGTCTGGTTGAAGGCGCAGACCGGGAACGGCTTGAAAGCCACGCGCAGCGTCGCCCAGTCGCGCCCGAGCCGGCCCGCCAACCCGTCCGGCGGCGCCACGCCGGCGAAGCTGCGGGCCAGCCCCGCCTTGCCCTCGATCGCGAATGGCGCCGAAACCGCGCCGGCGCGTGCCAGTTCGGCAGCGGTGAGGCCGTTCTGCGCCACCACGCCCGGCTGGTAGCGCCATTCGTCGGTGCCGTCGGCGAAGGATTGCAGCACGCCGCCGGTGAAGGAGGCAGCGATGGCGATCGCGGCGCCGGTCGTGCCGGCATCCAGCCCCATCAGGCGCGACGCGGCGGCGGCGGCGGCGATGGCGCCGTAGGTGGCGGTGGAGCGAAAGCCGCGCGGCGTCGTCGCGCCGGCCAGCGCCGCCTCCAGCACCCCGCCCGCCTCGTAGCCGGCGACCAGCGCCGGGATCAGCCGGTCGGGCGGATAGCGCCGCGTCTCGGCCAGCGCCGTCAGCATCGGGATCAGCACCGTGCCGAAATGCGCGGCGCCGCAGGTATCCTCCTGCGCGCGGCCGTGGAACAGCGCGCCGTTGGCGAGGCAGGCGCCGCCGACCGTGGTGCGCCGCCCGTCGCCCAGCAGCGTCGCACCATCCGCGACCTCGCCCGCCAGCGCCAGCGCAGCGGCGCGCGCCACCGGCGCATACGGCGTGTCGTGCCCGTTCAGCCCCATGCCGTAGGCGTTCAGCAGGCAGTTGCGCGCCTTCTCCGCGACGTCCGCCGGCAGCGAAGCGAGCGTCAGTCCCGCGACGAAGGTTCCGATTTCGGCAGCGAGCGTGGGCATGTCGGTTGTCCTGTTCACAGAGCCAGGTAACGCTTGCGGACGGCCTCGTCGGCCTTCAGCGCCGCGATCGGCGCGTCGTACACGATCCGCCCCTTGTCGATGACCGTCGCGCGGTCGGCGAGGCCGAGGCAGAAATGCATGTTCTGCTCGGCCAGCAGCACCGTGGTCCCCGCCGCCCGCAGCGCGCGCAGCAATTCGCCGATGCGCGCGACCACGATCGGCGCCAGCCCCTCGCTCGGCTCGTCGAGCAGCAGCGCGATCGGGTTGCCCATCAGCGTGCGGGCGATCGCCAGCATCTGCTGCTCGCCGCCCGAAAGCCGCCCGGCGGTACGGTGGCGCAGCGGGTCCAGCAGCGGGAACACCGTGTAGATGCGCTGCAGCGGCCATGCGTCCTGGCCGTCCGGCCCACGCTTGCGCGCGATCAGCAGGTTGTCCTCCACCGTATGTTCGGGAAACACCTGCCGATCCTCCGGCACGAAGCCGACGCCGGCGCGCGCGATCAGATGCGGCCGGCGCCCCGATACGTCGCGCCCGCGCAGCGCGACATGGCCGCGGCGCGCCGGCACCAGGCCGGCGATCGCCTTCATCGTGGTCGATTTGCCGGCGCCGTTGCGGCCCAACAGCGCCAGCGTCTCGCCCTGCGCGACCGTCAGCCCGACGCCGAACAGGATCTGGCTGGTGCCGTAGAACACGTCGAGACCTTCGACCTGCA
>JAJZVE010000649.1 GCA_021845835.1 Pseudomonadota bacterium
CGCTGGACCGGCCCGGCGGTCGGCGCCGATACCGATGCGGTGCTGCAGGACCTGCTCGGCATGGCGCCGGCCGAGCGCGACGCGCTGCGCGCCGACGGGGTGATACGCTGAGCCTCATGGCAACGACGACGCGGGGGAAACGCAGGTGAACACATGGCCGGTCCGCGCGCTGCGCGGCTGTTTCGTGCTGCTGGCGCTGCTGGCATGGCCACTGGCCGCCTGGGCGCAGGCGGCGACCGCCCCCGGCGCGGGCACCCCCGGCGCGGGCACCGAGGGGCGCCACTGGCTGGCGCAGCGCCCGACCGTCGCCAACCCGCGGCTGCGCTACACGGTCAAGGTCGAGGACGGCATCCAGGTCATCGCCCGCGACGGCACGCGGCTGGAGGCGCGCCTGTTCCGGCCGGTGCTGGCCGCAGGCACGCCGCCCACCCCCTGCGTGCTGATGACCGACGGCTACGGGCGCGGCAGCGTGATCGGCGCGTCCTTCGAGGGACAGTTGTTCGAGATCGCCTCGCGCGGCTACGCGGTGCTGCATCTGAGCCTGCGCGGCTCCGGCCATTCCGGCGGGCGGGCGACGCTGTACAACGCGTTCGGCGATGACGGCTACGACGCGATCGAGTGGATGGCGAAGCAGCCCTGGTGCAACGGCCGCGTCGGCATGGTCGGCCCGTCGCTGCTCGGCATCAGCCAGTGGCTCGCCGCCAAGGAAGCCCCGCCGCATCTGCGGGCGATCGTGCCGGAAGTCGCCTGCGGCGACTGCTACGACTACCTGTGGTACCCGGGCGGGATGCGGCCCGGCCCCGGCCGCGAGGCGCGCAAGCTGTCGCCGGGGGCGGAGGGCGAGTATGTCACCGCCGCCGCGCACCGCGACGAGGATGGATGGTGGCGCGCGCACACCACGCTCGCCGACGACGCCCGCGCCATCGCCGGGCGCGGCGTCGCCGCCTTCATGGCCGGCGGCCTCGACGACTACATCACGCCCGCCACGGTCAAGCTGTACGAGCAGTTCAATGCGCCCGGCGGGGCGCGCAAGCGGCTGCTGCTCGGGCCGTTCGCGCATGGCTGGCACACGCTCTATCTGCAGGAGTTGCAGGTCCAGTGGCTCGACCACTGGCTGAAGGACGCGCCGAACGGCGCCGACACCGCGCCGCGCGTGATGCTCTACGTGAAGGGGCCGAATCGCTGGCGCTATGAGAGCGACTGGCCGATCCCGGACGCGAAGCAGGTCACGCTGTTCCTGCAGGCCGCGCGCAGCGGCTCCATCGCCAGCCTGAACGACGGCGGCCTCGCCGCCACGCCGCCCGCGGCGCCGCCGCCGGCGCCGGTCGCCGTCGCTTATACGCCGGGCAGCGGCCCGACCCTGCCGGTGCTGCTGAGCGCCACGCGGGGCCGCTCGCACGACGACCAGCGGCCGGACGAGGCGAAGGTGCTGACCTGGACCACGCCGCCCCTGACCGTGCCGACCGAGGTGACCGGCGAGCCGCGGCTGACGCTGTGGGCCGCGTCCTCCGCCGATGACGGCGACCTCGTGGCCAGCCTCGACGACGTGGCGCCGGACGGCAGCTCGCATCAGGTGGTGCAGGGCTACCTGAACGCCCGGCACGCCGACTCGCTGGCGGTGCCGGTGAAGCTGACACCGGGCGCGGCGCGGCGCTTCGTGGTCGAGCTGCTGCCCACCGCCTATGTGTTCCCGGCCGGGCATCGCATCCGGCTGGCGCTGGCCGGCGGGGCGCGGGCGGCGGCCGGGCTGCCGGCGCCGCAGGGGCCGGGGCAGAGCCGGCACGCCTTCACCTGGACGGTGCTGGAGGATGCGCAACATCCCTCCGCCCTCGCCCTGCCGATCATCGGCACCAGCGACGGGCCGCTCGCGGCGCTGCGCCCGGCGCGGCCCTGAGGCGGCGCGTCGCCGCCCTTGCTACACCTGCGCGGGACCTTCCCCGCGCAGGCGGGCGGCGAGGTCGGGCGGGACCGGCACCGCGCGCAGCCCGGTGCCGCCCGGCCCGGCCATGCCCCAGATGCGCACCTGCTCGCCCTCCGCCACCAGCACGTCGCCCTTCAGGAAGCGGTGCAGCACGCGGAACGAGCGGCCGGCGCCGAATGCCGGCGGTGCGATCCGGTGCTCCAGCGTGTCGCCATACATCGCGGGCGCGCGGAAGGCGCAGGCGATGTTGACCAGCGGCGCGCCGCGAAACGCCGGGTCGGCCGCCTGCAGCAGCGCGAAATCCACGCCGCGGGCGCGGGCCAGCTCGTGGAATCCCTCGTCCATCCAGCGCACGTAATGCGAATGGAACACGATGCCGGCCGGGTCGCAGTCGTTCCAGTGGACGGTGACGGCACGGACGAAATCGCTCATGGCGCGGTCCCCTCGCCGGCGGCGAGCCGGCGCAGCGCGATGCGGTCGAGCTTCTGCGCGCCGGTCACCGGCAGCGCCGCGACGATGCGGATGTCGGCGGGGCACTGGTAGGGCGCCAGACGCGCGGCGCACTGCGCCGCGATCTCCGCCGGCTCGAGGTCGGCGCCGGCGCGCGGCACGATGAAGGCCACCAGCCGCTCGCCGCTGCGCGGATCGGGCGCGCCGACCACGCCGGCGGCGGCGACCGCCGGGTGGGTGTAGATGGCTTCCTCCACCTCGCGCGGGAACACGTTGAAGCCTTTGACGAGCACCACGTCCTTGCGGCGGTCGGTGATGAACAGGAACCCGTCGGCGTCGAGATGGCCGATATCGCCGGTGTAGATGAAGCCGTCGCGGACGATCCGCGCCGTCTCCTCCGGCCGGTTCCAGTAGCCCAGCATCATGTGCGGCCCGCGTGCCCGCACCTCGCCGCGCTCGCCCGGCGGCAGCACGCGCGTGCCGGTGTCCAGGTCGACGATCTCGACCTCGTTGCACGGCATCGCCTTGCCGACCGAGCCGGGGCGCAGGCCGGTCAGCGAGGTGGTGCCGCTGATCGGCGCGAATTCGGTCATGCCGTAGCCTTCGTGGATGTCCTGCCCGGTCAGCGCGCGCCAGCGGTCCATCAGCTCGACCGGGAACGGCGCCCCGCCGGCCGGGCTGACGCGCAGGGCGGACAGGTCGGCCCCAGCCAGGTTCTGCGCCGCCAGGATGCCGCCATAGATCGCCGGCGGCCCGCCGCCGAAGAAGGTGACGCGGTGGCGCGACAGCAGATCGACGATGTGCTCCGGCTGGAACCGCTCCGGGATCACGCTCTCGCCGCGCGCGGCCACGGGATGCAGCACGCCCTGCACGAAGCCGTAGATATGGGTGAACGGCGCGACCGGCAGGAACACCTCGCCCTCGGTGCGGGTCGGCCAGGAATAATCCATGCAGCGCGTCGCGGCGACGAGGCGGCCGTGGGCGTGCAGCACCGCCTTCGACAGGCCGGTGGTGCCGCCGCTGAACAGGATGGCGCCGATATCGTCGGGCGCCGGCAGCGGCGGCAGCGACGCCGGAGCGGCGGGCGCGGCGAGCAGGTCGGCAAGCGTCACGTCCTCGCCCAGGCAGATCACCTCGGGGATGCCGCGCGTCGCCGCCAGCCCCATCACCGCCGCGCGCGTCGCGGGGGCGCAGAGCACCGCGCGCGGCGCCACCTCGGCCAGCAGCTTCTCCAGTTGCGGCGCCGGATAGACCGGGTTGAGCAAGAT
>JAJZVE010000650.1 GCA_021845835.1 Pseudomonadota bacterium
GAAAGCAGGCGCAGCCACTGCACGCCGGCCTTCTGATAAGGTCGCAGCGTCCCGCGCAGTCCGGGCGGCGTATCCTCGGCAAGGGAGCCGGGTGAGCGTAGCGTCTGCAAAGTCTCCTCAAGCCACAGCCCCGCCCTCACCTGACTCCACTCCTGGTCGGCGACTTCCGCCGCCTCGCTTTCATCGACGCCAGCGAGCAACCGCATCGCTTTGGCAAAGTCGAGACAGCCTTTGGCCGCCAGGGTTTCGGCTTCACGAAACCTCGCCATGACCCGTTCAAGCCGCGCCCGGTCCACCTCAACCCATTTGCCCCGGAGGAGCACTAACTGCTCGGTGCCGGCCAGCAGGCGTTCAATCTCGCCCGGACTCAAAACCTCGCCATCGAGGCTGACCTCCATCTGGAAATCCATCAGCCCGTCAAGGCCCAGCTTCGACGGCGCAACGCTGCCGATCACGGCCGAGACGAGCGGGCGCGTAGGCCGGTTCGTCGGCCAATTCGCCGGCATGCGGAGCACGATCCCGGCCGCTTCGAGCTCAGCGGCACTGGCGAGAAGCCGCGCCGCCTCGCCCGGCGTCCAGCGCAGTGGGTGATTGATCTCGCCGCCCTCGATCATCGGCTTCAGCCACGTGCATCTTTCCGCAGCTCTCTGCACCGGCATCAGCAAAGACAGCAGCTGCCGACGATTTGCCGCGCCGGCATATTCGCGCAAGGCTTGCCCCAGCGGTAGATGCTGCACCTTCGTATGCGCCGACAGCCGTGTGGTGTAGGTTGCCATGAACGCGAAGGGCGCCTCGGGATCGCCCTTGTTCTCCGCCAGATTAAAATGCACCCGCCCTAGCAGGTTCCAGGCCGGGTTGAGCGAATGTAGGTACGATTGCAGATCGATCTGCTTGGTTTCGAGTACCTCGATCAGTGCTCGATCGATCTCGGACCAGAGCGTGCGCAAAATGTCCTGGGTCAGAAACTCCGCACCCGGCATTATCGGCGCGGTGAGCACCATGGTCGTCAGCTCAGCTTCGTCGGGGGAAGGAGCTGAAGGCTGAGAGTTTGATTTCACCATGTAGGCCTGCTCGGTCGTGTGCAGGCGGAGGACGGTGATGTAACGCTGGCCGAAGCTCCGCCACCAGGCCAGGGCCGGCGGCAGGACAGTGCCGATTTCAGTGGCACCCAGCTGCAGCAATCCCGGCCCCGAGCCATGAGCAAAGGCCTGCGCAAGTCGTGCAGCTACAGCGGATTCAATCGCAAGGTTTTCGAGCTCGAACACGAGATGGCCGGATGGCGTCAGCCGCAGGCCCGCCTGCTTGAATGCCGGAGATCCCGGCAAGGATCCACGATATAGACCTTCCTTTTGCTCTGTCGTCGGGATCATCGCTTCATTGCCTCTTGCTCATTGAAGGTTTGGCAGGACAACGGAGTCAAACAATGCTGCGTAGACGCCACCAAGACCGGCGACGATCTCCCCGTCGAGCTGCGTCCATTTCCCGCCCAGGTCGCCCTCCGGGTGGCTCTCCACCAGGAACTCGTATTCGGCGATGCTGTCGACGTCGTGGTTGCCGATGATCCAGTGCCATCTCGGAACCAGGTCCCAGACTGAGGCGAGCTTCTGGTGCAGCGGCACATCCAGGTCGTAATCGCCGAGGATCACGTCCGCGGCTGGCCGGTGTTCCAGGATCGCGCGCATCAGCGGGCGCCACTGCCCGTGCGGGGCGCCGTAGAACAGGATGCCGCCGAGCGGCGCCGATTTGGTAGGTCCGGTCATGCGACTCATGGCGATTGCCCGACATCGACGGCCAGGGCCGGGTTGAATGACCGGTTCTCGAGCTTGCCGCCCGACACATAGCCGTGCGGGTTGCAGATCACCCGCGTCCGGCTAGCCTGGTAATCGAAGCTGTCGTGGGTATGGCCGTGCACCCAGAGATCGGCGCCAAGATCCAGCAAGTCGTCGCAATTTGAGGCGAAGCATGGCGTCATCGGGTCCTTCAGGTAACGCTGGGCGACCGACCGGATCGAAGGGCAGTGATGAGTGACGACGACCGTCGGCCCGTCGTGCCGCCTCCCAAGCTCCCGTTTGATGAAAGCGCGGGAGGCCGAGAACCAGCGCATCATGTCCACCGGCCTGATGGCGAATAGGGATGGGTCCTCACTGATGATCTCGGAGAAGTCGGACAAGCCACGTCGGCCATATTCGGCATGGCGTCCCGGCTCGCCGAAAAGCCTGAAATCCACCCAGAGCGTCGAGCCGATAAACCGGACTCCCTCTCCGCGAACGGGGATCTCCACGACGTCGTTCTCGAGCACAAAAGTGTTCCCGTCCTCGAGCGCGGCAGCCTGCTTCATCAGCGAGATTCCCCGGGGCACGGTCTGCAGCGCTCCGTAGTGCTCGTGGTTGCCGGCAACCATGATGATCGGCAGGCGGGGTCCGACTAGGCGGCGAGTTGTGGCCACCGCGTGTCTCGCGTGATCGACATCTCCCGCAATGACGGCGATATCGGCACGCTCCGGTGGCGTGAGCCCTCTGATCGGGGCCTTGCCCCGGCGGAACTCCGCATGGATGTCGGAAAAAATCCAGAGCCTAGCCACTCTCTACCCCCAATTACACAGCGAATTTTCCTAAATAATTGAAAAAGAACATGAAATCTGGTGCGCGCTGGTGCTGTGGCACTACAGGACGGACTGAATGTAGGATCAGGCGGCGGCTTGGGGATGTCCCGGCCGAAGTTGAAGTTCGGCGAGGTACGTTGCCTTGATTCTGACTATGCGGCCTTTGCGGGTTGAGCAAGATCGGCATTGGGGAGGAGGCTGAGCTTGTGTGCGTCGAGGGTCGCGCGGAGTGCGGGCAGTTGGCTTATGAGCCTTCAGTTTGCGGAAGCCTTTGGCGGCCTCGATCATGCCGGCCGCGGTCCAGCGCAGAGCCATGGCGGCGTTGCGCCAGCGCTTCACGTTCCGACAGGTCCGCCTGATGCTCCCCATCATGTTCTCGATCATGTTGGTAACCGGTATGAGATGATCGGTGCCGATGTTCCTGCCTTGATCTCCGGATCAAGGTGTATGCTGTGAGCATCCGGGACAGAGGCACCGGTGTGTGCCTTCGCCACATCATTGTGACGCGAGAGTTTGGCGCGCTCGGCGCGCATCCAGTTCTCGAGTTCAGCGACGCGCGGCACGCCGAGTTGCTGGCGCACCGCCAGGCGTTCGGCGGGTGACTGACCGTTGATCGCCCGCTCGATCTCGAACAGCGCGTCGATGCGCCGCACCGCGGCCAAGGCCATCGGCGCCACGAAGGCGGGGCCACTTCTGACTCGCGCAGGACCGCGCCATATCGGATCGCAGGCCGCGCCATCGCCATGTCTTCGAGCATGCGCTGCCGTAGCGCGCTGACGGGGCGTACCGGGTGTCGACAGATGAAACGGGCATCGGATGTTCCTCTCATGTCGAAGGGAACCCCCATGGTCGAGAAACAGCTACGCCCCGCTCAAGACTTCATCGGAAATGCACTACGTCGCCCACAGCACCAATCCCGCGAAGCGGGTTCGTGCATGGGCGCTGAGCGGCCAGTCGACCATGGCGGGGGAACGTCCGCTTCTGGGATCGCATCCCAACCGCCCGCCGCCGAAGAAGGGTCGGGGGGCGGCTCGA
>JAJZVE010000651.1 GCA_021845835.1 Pseudomonadota bacterium
CGGCACCACGAGCGCATCGGAAGCGACAAAGATTTGCTGCAAGTGGTCAAGTGTCGGCATCTCCTTGCGGCAAGGCACGCACCACGTCGCCCAGATGTTCAGCACCAGCGGATGCCCGCGCAACTCCGCCAGTGAATGGGAGCGACCAGCTTCATCGACGTACCGCAAGTCCGGCAGCCTACGTGACTGCTGCAGGAACGCGATGCTGGGCGATGCTTCCGTCCGGTCCGCCGCGGGTTCCGGCAGGTGCAGGATGACGGACCGCGTCCTCGACACTTCCCACCACGATGCAGCAGCGAGTGCGACCGCCACCACCGAGGCGGCCAGCGTGAGACCCAGGATCCGGCCGGGCTTGCTTGATCGGTTTGGGAAGAACATCGCCGCCTCGGATATCGCAGTTCAACGCTGTTCGAGCGGCGGATGACGCAGTCTCTCGACCAGGGGCAGGATGACCCTGTCGAGCGCGTCCTGCGTGATCGCGCCGATCTGCTTGTAGGCGATACGCCCCTGCGCATCGACCACGAAGGTCTCGGGTACGCCATAGACGCCCCAGTCGATTGCCACCCGGCCGTCGAGGTCGGCGCCGGTCCGTGCGTACGGATCGCCCATCGTGTCGAGCCAGTGTGCGCCGTCATCAGGCCGGTCCTTGTAGTCGATGCCGTCAACGGTCACGCGCCCGCTCTTGCTGAGTTGCATCAGCAGCGGATGCTCCTCGCGGCACGCGACGCACCACGACGCGAACACGTTGACCAGCGAGACCTGCCCCTGCAGATCGGACGATGACAGGCCCATGCGGCGTCCCTTCACCGGTGGCAGGCTGAACCGGGGCACCGGCTTGCCGATCAGTGGCGAGGGCACCAGATGCACGTCCCGCCCAAGCTGGAAGTAGAATGATGCGCCGATCGCGCCGACGGCGACGACCGGGATGAAGAGCAGGCCGCGGGTACGCCACATGGTACGACGCCGGCCGGAAGCCTCCCCTGAGGACGATCCTGTCGGCACCAGGCTCGGGTGTTCCGATATCGGGGCTGTGGCTTCGACAGGTTGCGACATTGGCTACACCGTCGCGAAGACAGACTGGCCGGCCTTGCCCAACGCATATATCGTAAGAGGGCCTTCCTTCGGGCCGCCCATCCCGGGCGTGCCGGACGGCATCCCCGGCAGCGAGATCCCAATGATCTCCGGCTTCTCCGCTAGCAGTCGCTGCACCATTTCGATCGGAATGTGACCGATCACCACGTATCCGCTGGTCAGCGTGGTGTGGCAGCCGTCAAGCGCCTCCGGCATCCCGTGCTGGCGGTTGATCGAGACAAGATCGTTGCTCGGTATCACGTCCACGTCGAAGCCGTGCGCAGTCAGATACGACGCATACCCCTCGCAGCATGTGCATTGCGGGTTCTTGTACAAGGTCGCCTTGATGGCACCGGCGCTGTGCCGCGGCCACAGCGCCACCGCGGCACCGGCCGGGACGAGGGCGGCGGCGCCCCAGAGCAGATTGCGTTTGCGCAGCAGGCCTTTGCCCGACGGACTCGGCGGCGGCTTGCGTGTCGTGGAGTGCTGTTTGGAGAGCGACATGGCGAGCTCCTTCCGGTCAGAACAGCGTCTTGATCTTGTGCCACACCCACGATGACCAGCCGGTTTCGACGCTATAGTCTCCGGTCGCCAGCGCACGGATGAACGTCATGAGATGTTCGGGCTTCCAGTCGAGGCCGTGGAAGTTGGCGCGCCAGCGCCCCTCCCCGTCGATGACATGGAAGACGGCCGCGTGTGTCAGGCTGCCGTCAGGCTCCTCGCGCCACTGACTATGGTAGCGCTGCGAAAGCACTCTCGTGGCGTCGGGATGGTCGGCGCCGCTGGTGAGAAAAAACCAGGTTGCCGGATCGAGCCCGTGCGCCACACCATACGCCTTTATCACGTCCGGCGTGTCACGCACGGGATCGGCGGTGACGCTGACGAACCGAACCCGGTCGCGCAGATCGGTCGGGTTGATCATGCGCTGAAGCGCGGCGACACGCTCGCTCTCCAGCGGGCAGATATCAGGGCAGGACGTGTAGATGAAGTTCAGCACCACGACCTTGCCGCGGAAATCAGCAAGGCTGACCGCATGGCCGTCGGCATCATGGAGATCGAATGCCGGTGCCGGCGCGTCCATCGGCTGAAAGAATTGCTCCATGCTTGCAAAATCACGTTCGAAAGCGGCCAAGGAACCTGCCCAGGCCACTTCCGGCAGGAGAAGGACAAAACCGGCCGCTCCGATCAGGTCGCGGCAAAGCTGCTTGCGTGTCACCAGTTCGGCTCCCGCTCTCATGCCACGCGGATCACCGTCATCATGCCGGCGACCTGATGGTCGATGACATGGCAATGCAGCATCCAATCGCCGGGGTTATCGGCGACAAAGGCAACGCGTACCGTCTCTTGCGGTCGGACCAGCACGGTGTCGCCCCACTGGTCGTGCGGGACTGGGGCGCTGTCGCGGCTGAGCAACTGAAAGCTGTGGCCGTGCAGGTGCATCGGATGCCACCAGGTCGTCTCGTTGCGCAGATCGAGCACGCAACTCTGCCCGCGCGGCAAGTTGATCGACGGTTCCATGGAGGGTCCGCCGTCGCCGGTCATCGCCATGCCGCTGATCGCCCAGATGGCGCCGGCTGGAACCATCTTCATATCCCCGAGCATGCCGCCCTGCAGACGGAGTTCGTGCCGGGCCGCAGTGGCCAGATCCGGCCGCGGCACCGGATTGGCCGGCAGGCGAAGACGGGCGGAGGAGGGATGCGTGCGCAGCGGCGGCGCAGCGTCGTACGCGAGCCGGACCAGCGTATAGGAAAGCTTGTCATAGAAGTCGTCGACGACGTTGTAACGGCGCCCCGGATCGCCCTGCATGTCCAGCATCACGTCCACCCGCATGCCAGGACCGAGAATGATGCGGCCGTCCTCGGGCTCATGCGGATCGCAGGGCTGGCCGTCGCGTGCGACGAGCACCGGACGATGGCCCTCGAAGCGCAGCGCCATGATTCGGGCGGCCGCCGCGTTCAGCAGCCGCAAGCGCAGCCGTTCCCCGGCACGCACACGCACGCTGTCGGCAACCTGTCCGTTGATCGTGACGGTGTTGCCGACCCGGCCCGACATCGTCTCTTCCATACGGTTATTGAAGCCGGGCGCAATCTGTCCATCCGGCATCAGCTGCCAGTCCTGCAGTACCCAGAGAACGTCGCGATCCACTTCCGGCGGCGCGGCTTCCTCGATGATCAGCGCCCCGGCCAGTCCGCGACCCAGTTGCACGGCGCTGTCGGCGTGCGTGTGATACCAGAAGGTCCCTGCGTCGGGCGGCGTGAACGCATAGGTGAAGCTGTCGCCAGGAGCGATCGGCTTCTGCGTCAGGCCCGGCACGCCGTCCATGGCATTGGGCAGGCGGATGCCGTGCCAATGTACAGTCGTGCCTTCGGCGAGCCCGTTCTGCACCACCGCGCGTACCGGGGTGCCCTGGCGCACGCGCAGCACCGGCCCGGGTTCCATCCCGTTATAGCTCCAGACCTGCGTCGGCGATGTCTCACCTCCCCGCAGCGCCGCCTGTGCTGGCGCCGCGGAGAGCTGAAGGGCAGTAAGGTCGGACACCTCCGCCGCGCGCGCCGGCGGCC
>JAJZVE010000652.1 GCA_021845835.1 Pseudomonadota bacterium
CTGGCGGGGCCGGGGGGGCGGCGAGCGCGGCCTCGATGTCCCGCGCCTTGATCCGCCCGCGCGGCCCCGAGCCGGCGATCGCCGCAGGGTCGAGCCGGGCCGCCCGCGCCAGCCGGCGTGCCAGCGGCGTCGCGATGACGCGGCGGCCATCGGCCGGAGGAGCCGGGACGGGGGCGGCCGGCGGCTCCGCGGGCGGTTCCGCCGGCAGGGCCTGACCGGTCCAGGTCGCCACCACGGCGCCGACCGGCACGGTGCTGCCCGGCGCCACCGTGATCGCGGTGATCTCGCCCTCGCCCGGCGCCTCGATGTCGGTCGCGATCTTCTCGGTCTCGACCACGAACAGCACGTCGCCCTGCCGCACCCGGTCGCCGGGCTTCACCCGCCAACTGGCCAGCAGGCCCTCCGTCATGGTCAGGCCCAGTTTCGGCATGACGATCGGCTGGGTCATGCCACGCTCACGCCAGCGCCCGGCGCGCCGCCCGCACGACGGCATCGGCGGAGGGGATGTAGGCGTCCTCCAGCGCCCTGGAGAACGGCACCGGCATGAACGGCGCGCCCACGCGCAGGATCGGGCCGTCCAGCTCGTCGAAGCCGACATCCGCCATCCGCGCGGCGATCTCGGCGCCGACGCCGAACGCCTCGACCGCCTCATGCACGACGACCAGCCGGTGCGTGCGGGAAAGCGAGGCCAGCACCGACGCCTCGTCCCAGGGCTGCAGGCTGCGCAGGTCGATCACCTCCGCCTCGATCCCCTCGCCCGCCAGCGTGGCGGCGGCCTGCAGGCAGGTGTGCACCGCCGCGCCATAGCTGACCAGCGTGAGGTCGCGGCCGGAGCGGACGGTGGCGGCGCGGCCGATCGGCACCGCGTCCAGCCGCTCCGGCACCTCCGCCTTCATGGCATACAGCGCCTTGTTCTCGACCACGATCACCGGGTCGGGGTCGGCGATCGCGGCGCGCAGCAGCCCGTAGGCGCTGGCCGGATCGGCGGGGCAGACGACTTTCAGCCCCGGGACATGCGCGAACCACGCCTCCAGGCATTGCGAGTGCTGCGGCCCGGCGCCCAGCCCGCCGCCATGCGGCGTGCGCAGCACCAGCGGCACCGGGCGCTGGCCGCCGAACATGAAGCGCGCCTTGGCCGCCTGGTTCACCAGCGCGTCCATGACCAGCGTGGTGAAATCCATGAACATGATCTCCAGCACCGGCCGCAGCCCGGACAGCGCCGCCCCCACCGCCGCGCCGGCCAGCGCCGCCTCGCTGATCGGCGTGTCGATCACGCGCTCCGCCCCGAAGCGGTCGCGCAGGCCGCGCGTGGCGCCGAAGGAGCCGCCGGCTTCCGACACGTCCTCGCCGAACACCACCACGGCCGGGTCCCCGGCCAGGGCGTCGGCCAGCGCCTGGTTGATGGCGCGCAGATATCGCAACTCGGGCATCAGGGCGCCTCCGCCGGCGTGTAGACATCCTCGCGCGCCGCCGCGAAATCCGGGGCGGTGCCGGCGCGCGCCACGGCGATCGCGGCCTCGATGCGGCGGTCCACGTCCGACAGCACGCCCTGCAGCCGGTCCGCGCCGATGCCGAGCCGCTCCAGCCGCGCCGCCGCGATGCGCAGCGGATCGCGCGCGGCCAGCGCCTCCACCTCCGCCGGATCGCGATATTTCTGCGCGTCGCCCTCGTAATGCCCCCGCACGCGGGTGGTGACGCATTCCAGCACCGCGGGCGCCCCGTCGCGCACCTGCGCCACCGCCGCCGCCGCCGCCGCGCTGACCGCCGCCACGTCGTTGCCGTCCACCTTCGTGTGCGGGATGCCGTAGGCCGGGGCGAGCCCGGCCAGCGTGAAGGCGATCTGCCTGGAACTGGGCAGGAACTCGCTCCAGCCGTTGTTCTCGCACACGAACAGCAGCGGCAGCCGCCACAGCGACGCGAGGTTGAGGCACTCGTGCAGCAGCCCCTCGCCGAGCGCGCCGTCGCCGAAGAAGGCGACCGCGACCGCATGCCGCCCCAGCCGCTTGTGCGCCAGCGCCGAGCCCAGCGCGATCGACAGCCCGGCGCCGACGATGCCGTTGGCCCCCAGCATGCCGACCGAGAGGTCGGCGACATGCATCGAGCCGCCGCGCCCGCGGCACAGCCCCTCGTCGCGCGCCAGCAGTTCGGCGAAGAACCCCTCCAGCTTCAGCCCCTTGGCGAGCGCGTGGCCGTGGCCGCGATGGGTGGAGGCGATGCTGTCCTCGGTGGTCAGCGCGCTCATCACGCCCACCGGCACCGCCTCCTGGCCGATGCTGAGATGGATGAAGCCCGGCACCTCGCCATTGGCGAACAGCACGCTCAGCCGCTCCTCGGCGCGGCGGATCAGCAGCATGTCGGCATAGAGCGCGAGCAACTGGTTCCCGCCCGGCGCCGGCGCGTCCATCGGGGTCATGCGCCGGCCCGCCGCGCCGCGCCCGGCCGCGGCATCAACTCGAAGGCGGCCAGCACCGCGCCGATATCGCCCGCCGGCAGGCGATCGACGAACGCCTCCAGCCGGTCGAAGGCCGCCATCGGCACCTCCTGCTCGGCGCCGATGCGGCGCAGCATGGCGGCGAGCGTGGCGCGGTCATAGGCGTAGTCGGCCGGCGTCATCGGCTGCTTGTGGACGCGCGTGCCCTGCGCCGTATCGACCTCGAGGATCGCGCTCAGCACCGGCACCGAGGGGTCGGTGACCAGCCTGGTGCGCGCGATCAGCGCCGCCACGTCCGGGTCGTCGTAGGTGGTCATGTGCCGCATGGTCGGCACGCCATGCAGCAGCGTGGTCGCGATGCAGAACGGAATGCTCATCAGCGTGCCGGACACCGAATGGAACGGCCCGGTCGCGTCCATGCCGGCATAGCCGGTCTCGTACGGGTTCATCCGCACGCGCACCGCCTGCGGCGCCTCGCCGCCGAGCGCGTCGCGCAGCGCCAGCGCGCCGGTCACCGGCGTCTGGTTGAAGGCGCAGACCGGGAACGGCTTGAACGTCACCCGCAGCGTCGCCCAGTCCTGCCCCAGCCGCGCCGCCAGCCCCTCCGGCGGCGCGACGCCGGCGAAGCTGCGGGCGAGCCCCGCCTTGCCTTCCAGCGCCAGCGGCGCCGCGACCGCGCCGGCACGCGCCAGTTCGGCGGCGGCCAGCCCGCCTTGCGCCACCATGCCGGGCTGGTAGCGCCATTCGTCGGTGCCGTCGGCGAAGGATTGCAGCACGCCGCCGGTGAACGAGGCGGCGACCGCGACCGCCGTGCCGGTGGTGGCCGCGTCCAGCCCCATCAGCCGCGCGGCGGCGGCGGCGGCGGCGATGGCGCCGTAGGTCGCGGTGGAGCGGAAGCCGCGCGGCGTCGTCTCGCCGGCCAGCGCCGCCTCCAGCAGCCCGCCCGCCTCGTAGCCGGCGACCAGCGCCGGGACCAGCCGGTCCAGCGGATAGCGCCGGGTTTCGATCAGCGCCGTCAGCATCGGGATCAGGATGGTGCCGAAATGCGCGGCGCCGCAGGTATCCTCCTGCGCGCGGCCGTGGAACAGGGCGCTGTTGGCAAGGCAGGCGCCGCCGACCGTGGTGCGCCGCCCGTCCCCCAGCAGCGTCGCGCCGCCGGCCACCTCCCCCGCCATCGCGAGCGCGGCCTGCCGCGCCACCG
>JAJZVE010000653.1 GCA_021845835.1 Pseudomonadota bacterium
GCCGACGTTCAGCAGTTCCTTCACCGAATGCTGCGTCGGCTTGGTCTTCAGCTCGCCGGCCGAGCGGATATAGGGCACCAGTGTCAGATGCACGAACATCGCCCGCTGCGGGCCGAGTTCGTTGGCAAGTTGGCGGATCGCCTCCAGGAACGGCAGGCTTTCGATGTCGCCGACGGTGCCGCCGATCTCGATCAGCGCGAAATCGGCCGGACGGCCGTGCGCATCCAGCATCTCGCGCGTGATCGCATCCTTGATCGCATCGGTGATATGCGGAATCACCTGCACCGTGGCGCCGAGATAGTCGCCGCGCCGCTCGCGCGCGATCACCTCGGAATAGATGCGCCCGGTGGTCGCGTTGTCCTCGCGCGTGGCGTGGACGCCGGTGAAGCGCTCGTAATGGCCGAGGTCGAGATCGGTTTCCGCGCCGTCGTCGGTGACGAACACCTCGCCGTGCTGATACGGGCTCATCGTGCCCGGATCCACGTTGAGATAAGGATCGAGCTTGCGCAGGCGCACGGAATATCCGCGTGCCTGCAGCAGCGCGCCGAGTGCGGCGGATGCAATGCCCTTGCCGAGCGAGGAGACCACGCCGCCGGTGATGAATACGAACCGCGTCATGGGCGGCCAGTATAGCGGAGCGATCGAGTCGGCGGAACGGCGGCGTCAGCTATTTCGTCGGCACCGCGGGCGCAGCGGGTGCAGCGGGCACGGCCGGGGCGGCCGGTGACGGTGCGGTGGTCGCCGGCGGCACGTCGAGGATGGAGCGGCCGGCGCCGCCGGTGCCGCGGTTCAGCAGCGCCAGCGACAGCGACAGCGCGAAGAACACGGCGCCGAGAATGGCGGTGGTGCGGGTCAGCAGATTGGCGGTGCCGCGTCCGGTCATGAACGCGCCCATGCCCTGCGACGAGCCGATGCCGAGACCGCCGCCTTCGCTGCGCTGGATCAGCACCACGCCGATCAGCGCAATCGTGACGAACAGGTGAATGAGCAGAAGGACGGTGGTCATGGGGCTTCCTGCGATGCGCGCCGACGGTTCGCACGGCCCTTCGGCGCGTGCCTTCTACCCGCCCGGTGCGGCGCGGGCAATCGCCAGGAAGTCCGCCGCGTCCAGGCTGGCGCCGCCGACCAGCGCGCCGCCGACCTCCGGCACCGCCAGCAGCGCCGCCGCGTTGGCCGGCTTCACCGAGCCGCCATAGAGGATGCGCACCCCCGGCCCCACCGCGGCGCGGATCGCGCCGTGCATCTCCGCCACGTCGGCGATGCCCGGCGTCCGCCCGGTGCCGATCGCCCACACCGGCTCGTACGCCACCACGCCGGCGAAGCCGTCCGGCAGGCTGCCCGCCAGTTGCCGCCGCACCACCGCCAGATGCGCGCCCGCCAGCCGCTCCGCCTCGGTCTCGCCGACGCAGACGATGGGGGCGAGGCCGGCCGCCAGCGCCGCCGCCACCTTGGCGCGCACCCTCGCGTCGGTCTCGCCGTGGTCGGCCCGCCGTTCGGAATGGCCCAGGATGACCCAGGAGGCGCCCGCATCGCGCAGCATGGCGGCGGACAGGTCGCCGGTGTGCGCGCCGTCCGGCGCCGCATGACAGTCCTGCGCCCCGACCGCGACCGCCGAGCCGGCCAGCCGTTGCGCCACCGTCGCCAGCAGCGTCGCCGGGGGGCAGACCAGCAGGTCGCAGCGGAGTGCCTCGGCAGGGGCGCGCAGCGGCGCGGCGATGCGCTCCGCATCGGCCAGACGCCCGTTCATCTTCCAGTTGCCGGCGATCAGCGCGCGCATCGTTCCCTCACCCGAATCCGGGCGGTCTGCTACGCCAGACCGGGCGGGACTGGCAAATACCGGCCACTGTTCCTATGGTCCGCCCGCCCCACCCTGCCCGCAGGAAGCCCTGATGCTCGCCACTTTCCGCCGTTCGCTCAACACCTGGCCCGCACGGCTGCTGTTCATGCTGCTGGTCGCCGCATTTGCCATGTGGGGCATCGGCGACGTGGTGCGCAATATCGGCCACAGCGGCGCACCCGCCAGCGTCGCCGGGCAGCGCATCGAGCTGCCCGAGCTGCAACTGGCCTACCAGCGCAACCTCGCCCAGTTCACGCGCCAGCTCGGCAATTCCGATCCCACCCCCGAGCTGCGCCGCGGCATCGCCATGCAGTCGATCGAGCAGGTGGTGACGCAGACCGCGCTCGATGCCGCGGCGCAGCGGCTCGGCCTTGCGGTGCCGGACGGGGCGCTGCGCCGCGCCGTGTTCGACATGCCCGCCTTCCGCGGCAAGGACGGCACGTTTGACCGTGCGCTGATGGACAGCGTGCTGCGCAACAACAGCCTGAACGAGTCGCGCTTCCTGGCCCTGCTGCACGACCAGTTGTTGCAGCAGCAGATGCTGGGGGCGGTGGCCGCCGGCGCCGCGGTGCCGGACGAGATGGCCCGCGCGGTCTATCGCTTCCAGCACGAGAAGCGCGTCGCCGAGGCGGTGACGGTGCCGTTCGCCGCCGCCCCCGCCCCGCCCGCGCCGACCGACGGCCAGTTGCAACGCTGGTGGGCCAACCACCCCGACCGCTACAGCACGCCGGAATACCGCCGCATCAAGGCGATCGTGCTGTCGCCGGAGACGGTGGCCAAGGACGTGCAGGTTTCGGACGACGAGATGAAGTCCGAATGGGACCAGCACAAAGGCGAGTTCAATACGCCGGAGCGCCGCAGCGTGGACGTGATCCTGACGCAGGACGAGGCGGAGGCGGAGCAACTGGCCGAGCAGTGGCGCAGCGGCGCCGACTGGGCGCAGATGCAGGAGGCGGCAAACAAGCTCGGCGCCGCGCCGGTCGAACTCGACGACGCCACGCGCAGCGAGTTCCCGGCCCCGGAACTGGGTGACGCGGTGTTCGCGACGCCGCAGGACACGGTGCCGCCGCCGGTCCACAGCGCGCTCGGCTGGCACGTGCTGAAAGTGACGCAGGTGACGCCGGCCAAGGCGGAAACCTTCGCCGGGGCGCACGACGCGCTGCGCGCCCGCGTGGTCGCCGCCAAGGCCGCCGACCTGATCTACGATCGCGCCAACCGCATCGACAACCTGCTGTCCTCCGGCAGCTCGCTCGACCAGCTGCCGGGCGACCTCGGCGTCGCCGCCGTCACCGGCACGCTGGACGCAGAGGGCGAGACGCCGGACGGCAAGCCGGCGCCGATTCCCGGCCCGGCAGCGTTGCGCCAGGCGCTGGTCGCGGCGGCGTTCCAGGAAAAGCCGGGCGACGCTCCGCACCTCATGCAGGCGCCGGCCACGGCGAACGAGGCGCAGTCGTTCTACGCCGTGAGCCTGGACGGCATCGTCCCGCCGAAGCCGCGTCCGTTCGATCAGGTGGCCGGGCAGGTGCGCGCCGACTGGACCACCGACCAGGTCCGCCGTGAGCAGGAGACCACCGCCGCGCAACTGCTGGCTGCGGTGAAGGATGGCAAGACGCTGGCCGATGCCGCCGCCGCCGTCGGCCTCAAGGCGGAGCGCCTGCCGCCGACCGGCCGCGACGCGCCGGCCGAGGGCGTGCCGGTGCAGCTCGTGCCGCCGCTGTTCGGGCTGAAGAAGGTCGGCGAGCCGACCATGGTGGAGACGCCGACCGGGTTCGTGGTTGCGACGCTGG
>JAJZVE010000654.1 GCA_021845835.1 Pseudomonadota bacterium
CTTGCCGGCCATCTGCTTGATGTTCTTCGGCTTCTCGCCCTTGCGGAAGGCGATGTCGAACACGTCGAGCGCGCCCATCTGCCAGACCGAGACGAGCTTCATGCCCTGCTCCAGGCCGAGCGAGAACACGCCCGGCGAGGGATAGCCCATGTCCGACTGGCCCTGGTCCACCAGCTTCACACAGGCCGTCGCCTCCAGCGGGCCGGGTTCCAGGGTCGTTGCGATGTTGCCGAAATAGCCGAACTTCTTCGCGACCCAATACGGATAGTCGTCCAGCACCTCGACAGTGCCACGCGGCGAGACCCAGCGCACCCGCCGTTCGGCGGCGAGCGCGCCGCGCGACGCGAGCGGCGCCAGCGCCATCGCGGTCACCCCGGCCGTACCTGCCTGCAGCAGGCGACGGCGCCCGAAGATGGTGGAATCGATGCAGTCGGTCATGGCAGCCTCCCTGTTTCCTTCTTGCTTCAGTGGTCTTGTCAGGACTCCCAGCTCGCCCACTTCTTCCCGATCCAGAAGAACAGGACGTAGATCGATATGCCGATCAGCGCGAGGATCAGGATCACCGCGAAGAACTGCGGCATGCGGATCAGCGAGGAATAATAGGCCAGCCGGTTGCCGAGCCCTTCGGCGCCGCCGACCATCTCGGCGCCCACCGCGGTCAGCAGGCCGAAGATCGAGCCGACCATCAGGCCGACGATGATCATCGGCATCGCCATCGGGATGCGGATCTTCATGAAGATCTGCACCGTGCTGGCACCGAAGCTGCGGGCCAGCGCGATCTTGGCAAGGTCGGTGCGCCGGAACCCGGTCGCGGCGTTGATCATCACCATCGGTCCGACGGCGAGGGCGACGGCGATGATCCGCGGCTCCATGCCGAAGCCGAACCGCAGGATCAGCAGCGGCACCAGCGCCAGCATCGGCGTCGTCACCAGCAACAGGATATACGGCGTGATCACCTTCTCGACGAAGGGGAACTGGGTGATGACCGCGGCGAGCACGAAGCCGATGCTGGCGCCGATCGCGAAGCCCGACAGCAGCTCGGTCAGCGTGACCAGCATGTGCGGGAAGATGAAGCGGAAGTCATGCACCAGCGCGAACGCGATCTTGCTCGGCGTGGGGAAGATGTACTGCGGCACGTGGAACACCGTCAGCAGCAGCTGCGTGCCGCCGATGATGATGATGGCGACCAGCGCGATGGCCGCTGCCTCCAGCCAGGATCTGACGCCGGGGCCGCTGGTCAGCGCCGACCAGTTCGACAGGCCGACCTCGTCCCCGCCCTGTGCGCCATGGGCGTCGAATGTCGGAATGTTGTCGGCGAGGTCGTCGGCCATTCGGGTCCCTATCGGTCAGGAAACGGCGGCGCGCGCACCACCATGGTCAATGGATGCCTTGATCTCCACCAGCATCTCGATGAAATGCGGCGCCGTTGTCACGGACAGGGGGCGCGGGCGCGGCAGGTCGATCTCGAAGATGCGCGAGAGCCGGCCGGGACGCGGCGACAGCACCACGATCCTGTCGGCAAGGAAGATCGCCTCGGCGATGTTGTGCGTGATGAACACGACCGTCTTGCCGCTTTCCATCCAGATTTCCTGGATCAGCAGGTTCATCTCGTCGCGCGTGAAGGCATCCAGCGCGCCGAACGGCTCGTCCATCAGCAGCACGGCCGGATCGACGGCGAGGCTGCGCACGATCGAGGCGCGCTGCTGCATGCCGCCCGACAGCTCGCGGGGATATTTGTTCTCGAACCCGGCCAGCCCGACCCGGCGCAGCAGCGCGTCCACCTTGTCGCGCTGCTGCGCCGCCGGTATGCCCTTGATCTCGAACGGCAGGTTGATGTTGCGGATCAGGCTGCGCCAGGGCAGCAGGTTCGCTTCCTGGAAAATCATGGCAATCGCCGGATTCGGCTGCGTCACCGGCGCACCGTCCAGCAGAACCCGCCCGCGCGTCAGCCGGTGCAGTCCCGACATGGCCCACAGCAGCGTCGACTTGCCGCAGCCGCTGGGGCCGAGCACGCAGACCAGCTCGCCCTCCCGCACGTCGAAGGAAACACCCTCCAGCGCATGCACCACGCCGCTGCGGGTCTGGTAGTGCTTGGTCGCGTTCTCGATGCGGAGCTTTGCGGACTGCCGCGCGGCCTGTATTGCGGTGCTGCCTTCCATACGGCCCCCTTACGCTGCCGCTGCGCGGGCTGTGCTGTCCGCGACGACCACCGCGACTTTCGCCGCAAGCAGCGCGTCCCGCAATGCACCCTCGGGCGGCCGGTCGGTCACCAACATGTCAATGCCGCCCAGCGCCTCGATCCGCACCGCCGACAGGCGTCCGAACTTGCTGGCATCGGCCAGCACGACGGCGCGCGTCGCGCAGCGGCGATAGACGCGCTTGACGGCGACGTCCTCGGGCGAGAAGTCGAACACGCCATCGACGGTCACGCCCGAGACGCCCAGGAACACGGTGTCCATGCGCCAGTGCTGCAACTGCGCAATCGCAACGCTGCCGCCGACCGACATCTCCGCCGCATCCACCTGGCCGCCGGGCAGGTAGGTGGACACGCCGCTGTCCGCGAGCTGCATGGCGGCGCGCAGGCTGTGCGTGAAGACGTTGATGCGGCGGTGGTCGCGAATCGCGCGCGCGAATTCCAGCGTGGTGCTGCCGACATCGATCCCGATGCTGTCGCCCGGCCGCACCAGTGCGGCGGCCGCCTCGGCGATCATGCGCTTGGCGTCGTGGTTCTCGGCCTGCCGGGCCGCGAAGGACACTTCGCCGGCCATCGGCGGTTCCACCGGCACCGCGCCGCCATGCGTGCGCCGCGCCGCGCCGGAGATCACGAGTTGGTGCAGATCGCGCCGGGCAGTCATGGCCGAGACGCCGAACCGGGCGGCGATGCCGGCGACCGACACGAATCCGTCCGTGCGGAGTGCGGCCAGGATCGCCCGCTGGCGCGACAACGCCGTGGCGCTGGCCGCCATGTTGCCCGACTTCTCCGCCCTGTCGTCGGCCGGCCGCTCCATCCCGTGTTCGTTCCTGTGAGAACGGTGTTGTATTCTGTTCGGACCAAGTTACGCTATGAAGGGTCTGAAACCGTGTCAAGCGCCGTCGCGCGGCGAAAGGGAACCAGGGAAACGTGGCATGAGCGGATCGATGATGAGGGGGATGTTCGGGGTCGATCGGCCGGTGATCGCGATGGCGCATTTCCCGCCCCTGCCGGGCACGCCGCTGCATGACGAGGCGGGCGGGATGGCGGCGTTGCGCGATGCCGTCGCGCGCGACGTGGACATCCTGGAGCAGGCGGGATTCGATGCGGTGCTGTTCTGCAACGAGGGCGACCGGCCCTACGCGTTCGAGGCGGGACCCGAGATCGCGGCCGCGATGGCCTGGATCATCGCCCAGGCCGCGCCGCGGAAGATTCCGTTCGGAGTCGATCATCTCTACGACATCCGCACCGCCATCGGCGTCGGGCGCGCGACCGGCGCGGCGTTCGTGCGGGGCGTGTTCTCCGGCGCCTATGAAAGCGACATGGGCATCTGGAGCCCCGACCTGCCGGGCCTGCTGCGCTACCGCCGCATGATCGGCGGCGGGGCGATGAGGCTGTTTATGAACGTCACGCCGGAATTCGCCTCCTCCCTG
>JAJZVE010000655.1 GCA_021845835.1 Pseudomonadota bacterium
AGGGGGCACAGAGCCTCTCGGTCGCCTATATCGGCGTGGTCAACGGCCTGTTCGCCGCACTCGGCAAGGCCCGGGCGGCCGGCAGCGACGCGCTCGCCGCCGCGACCGGCATGGACGCCGCCTATGTCCGGCGCTGGTGCGACGCCGCCTATGCCTTCGGCTACCTGGAGGCCGAGGGCGAGACGTTCCGGCTGAGCGAGACGGGCGCGGCGATGCGGCCCGACACGCCGGGCACGCTGATGCCGATCGCGGTGCAGACGGTGCTGACCACGCATATGGCGGAGCGTGCCGCCGGCCTGATGCGCAGCGGCGAGCGGCCGGGCGAGCAGGTGATGGCGGAGCGGGAAACCATCCTGCCGTGGTTCGGCCCGATGCTGGAAGCGAATTACGCCGCGTTCTTCGAGCGCACCATCAGCCCTGGCGTGCCGGTGTTCCAGGAGGTCGATGCGCGCGGCGGCCTGGTGGTCGATCTCGGCTGCGGCAACGGCTGGTACCTCCGTGCCCTC
This sequence comes from Pseudomonadota bacterium, assembly GCA_021845835.1. The sequence goes on from JAJZVE010000655.1 coordinate 507, forward strand.
GCCCGCCGCCATCATGCAGTGCGCGGCCTGGGCCTCGACGGATTCGCCGAGAACATCGCGCAGGCGACGCGGCTGGCGCAGGCGGAGGGCGTTGGCGACCGGCTGCATTTCGCCGCCGGCGACGCGCACGGCTTCACGCTGGAGGAGCCGGCCGACATCATCGCCATGAACCGCGCCCTGCATCACATGTGGGAGGCCGGCGGGGAGGCGTTCCTGCGCCACCTGCGCAGCCAGTTGCGCCCCGGCGGCGCCGCGGTGATCTGGGAACCGGACTGGCCCGCCGAGCGCGGCGTGCTGCGTACCCCGGCCCGGCGCAGCCTCGCCTTCCAGAACCTGAGCGAGCATGTGCAGGGCAACCACCTGCTGCGCGCCGACGAGATCGCGGCGGCCTTCGCGGCGGTTGACATGGTGCCGGAGGTGTTCCGCTTCGCCGATGGTCAGGAAGCGATCATCGTCGCCCGCCGCCCGGCCTGACCGGGCGCCACAGGCTCAGGGCGCGCCGAGCGACACCTCCACCCGGCGCGCCTCCAGCGGGTCCATCGCGTAGTCCACCGCCCCCTTCGACTGCCGCCGGATGCGGTCGGGCGGCACGCCATCGGCGGCCAGCGTGTCGGCCACGATCTGCGCGCGCAGGCGTGACAGGTCCTTGTTCGCGGCGGCGCTGCCGACGGTGCTGGCATAGCCGATCACGACCAGCGACTGGTCGGGATGCCGCTTTGCCCAGTCGGCGGCGTTGCGCAGCGACTGCAGCGCGGGGTCGTCCAGCTTCGCCGACCAGGACTGGAAGAACACCACCACATGCCGCGTCGGATCGGCCGCATGCGCGGCGGCGACGGTGGCGGCGGTCAGGACAGCGGACAGCAGCAGCCGGCGCATCGGCGTACACTCCCGAGCAGACGCGGAAAGTCGTGACGGATGGCCGTCGTCCGCGTCAATTGCCAAGCTCGGGAGCGGGACAAAATGCCGCTTGCCATATTGCAGTCGCAGGAGAACTCTTCCCGAAAATCAGGCTCGGGAGGCGACGCGACATGGATGGCGGCGTTCAGGCGGAGCGGAATTCCTATCCCGAGGGCGCGCCGAACTCCCGCGCGCTGCACGAACGCGCCAAGCGGGTGCTGCCCGGCGGCAACACGCGCACGACCGTCTATATGCGCCCCTTCCCGCTCTATGCCGCGCGCGGTGAGGGCTGCCGCATCTGGGACGTGGACGGGGTGGCGCGAATCGACTGCATCAACAACTTCACCGCGCTGATCCACGGCCACGCGCATCCCGCGCTGGTGGCGGCGGCGGCCGCGCAACTGCCGCTCGGCACTGCCTTCGCCATGCCGACCGAGAGCGAGATCGCGCTGGCCGAACTGCTCGCCGCGCGCGTGCCGCATGTCGATCAGCTTCGCTTCTGCAATTCCGGCACCGAGGCGGTGATGATGGCGATCAAGGCGGCGCGCGCCTTCACCGGACGGCCGCGCATCGCCAAGGTGGAGGGCGCGTATCACGGCACCTATGACTACGCCGAGGTCAGCCTGAATTCCACGCCGCAGGACTGGGGCGGCAACCGGCCGAATGCGACGGCGACCGCGCACGGCACGCCGGAGTCGGTGCTGGCAGAGGTGGTGCCGATCCCGTTCAACAACCCGTCGGCCGCCGCGTCGCTGATCCGCGAGGCCGGGGCCTCCCTCGCGGCAGTGCTGGTCGATCCGATGCCGAACCGCGCCGGGCTGGTGCCGGCAACGGCCGCGTATATCGCGGCGATCCAGCAGGCGGCGCACGACGTGGGCGCGCTGCTGATCTTCGACGAGGTGATCAGCTTCCGGCTGGGCTATCACGGCGCGCAGGGCCTGTTCGGGGCGGCGCCGGACCTGACCGCCTTCGGCAAGATCATGGGCGGCGGCTTCCCGGTCGGCGCGGTCGGCGGACGGGCGGAGGTGATGACGGTGTTCGATCCGTCCGGCGGGCATCCGGCCTTGCCGCATGGCGGCACGTTCTCCGCCAATCCGGTGACGATGCGCGCCGGCCACGCGGCGATGGAACTGCTCGATCACGCGGCGTTCGAGCGGCTGGACGCGATGGGCGAGCGCGTGCGCGAAGGCTTCCGCCGCGCGCTGCGGGACGCGCATGTGGCGGGACAGGTGACGGGCCTGGGATCGCTGTTGCGCGTGCATCTGATCGACCGCCCGCTGACCGATTACCGCAGCGCGTGGCTGTCACCGGCGGAGAGCGCGCGGCTGACGGCGCTGCACCGGCGGCTGCTCAACCACGGCGTGATCGCGGCGGATTACGCGCTGATGGCACTGTCCACCCCGATGACCGATAGCGACCTCGATCAGATCGTCGCCGGCTTCGCCGCTGCGCTGCGCGACCTGACGGAAGGCTGAACGTCCGCGGCGGGCGCCACCACTACGGCGGGCACACGCCAGCCGCGCAAGCGAGCCAGGCGGGATCGATTGCCTCATGCAGGCCGGGATCGCGGATTCCGGCCAGCAGCGCGGCAAAGCGTGCCGCGTCCACATCCTCCTCCGGCAGATATTCGTGGCCGAGTGCGTCCTCTGCCCGCACCGGCAGCAGCGTGCAGCCGCGCACATGTGGCTGATGGGTGCGCAGAAGGTCGCGGAACGCCGTCAGGTCGATGCGGTCGGCGTTGAACTTCAGCGTGTAGCTGACCTGGTTGCCGCGCTCGGCGCCGATCCAGTGCCGCTCGAGCAAGGCCAGCCAGGCATATTGTTCCTCCGGCGTGGCTTCCGGGGCCGTCACCAACCGCTCCCCCAGGCCGAGGCGCAGCGCCAGCGGCAGCGCCGGGAAGCCGACCACGCTCATGCCGGGGAAGCTGTGCAGGGGTCGCACCGGATAGCCCCGCGCGTCATAGACGCCAAGCAACGGATCGCTGCCCGGCAGCCACGCGCCCGCCGCATCGCGCCCGCCGCGGAACTGCACCCAGCGCAGATACTGCCGCCGCGCCGGCAGATGCGCCCCTTCGGTCAGCCCGAACAGCTTCGAGGTGGTTCCGGCCGGCTTGACGGTGGTGACGGTCAGCGGCGGGTTGAGGCCGCGTTCCGCCGCATATTCCAGCGCCTCGGCCTTCGCAGCGGCGGAGAGGTGGGCAAGCATGGTCCAGTACGGCG
>JAJZVE010000656.1 GCA_021845835.1 Pseudomonadota bacterium
GTGAAACGGTGCGGCAAGAGCGCACCGCGCCCCCGGCAACGGGGGCGGCACGGCAAACCCCACCGGGAGCAAGACCGAATAGGGGCGGCCGGCGAGCGGTCCTCGGGCTTCGGCCCGACATCGCCGACGCAGGGGCATTCCCGCCTCGTCGCCCGGGTTGGTCGCGCGAGGCGCGCAGTAATGCGCGTCCCAGAGGAATGGTCGCCCCGCGCCGGCAACGGTGCGGACAGAACCCGGCTTACAGGCCGTCTGGCGCGCCTGCCGGCATCACAACCGCGTGCGGCTGCTTGCGGAAATTCGTTGCCGCGCGGGTGTGATGCGATCACGCCAAAGAACGAACGCGGTCTATTTGTTCGTTACAGTCGTCATCGAACGTCAGATCATGGCTATGGCGTAAGCCCTTGACAACGCGCGCTCCGCCGCCTGTCGCCCCAAGTAAAACGCGCAAATCCCTTTGACGCCCAAATTTACCCATGTTATCCCATGTCATCCCAGGGCGGCGGGACACCGGGGCGGGAAAACCGGCCCGGCGGGACGGCCGCCCGGACATAACAAGTCGCTTGTCGAAACAGAATGACCGTCGCGGGAAAGGGGGCGCTGCCCGGCCGGATGACCCAATTCCTGGGCACCCATACCAACAGGCTGGATGCCAAGGGGCGCGTGTCCATCCCCGCGCCGTTCCGCGCCGCCCTGCGACCGGACGGCGGCGGCGGCGCCTCGCTGGTGCTGCGGCCGTCGCACAAGCACGCCTGCATCGAGGGCTGGCCGGACAGCGTGTTCCAGGCGCTCGCGCGCCCGCTCGATGCGCTCGACATGTTCAGCGAGGCGCATGACGACCTCGCCGCCGCGCTCTACGCCGATGCCTGGCCGCTGGAGGCCGACCGGGAAGGCCGCATCGTGCTGCCCGAATCGCTGGTCGCGCACGCCAACCTGTCCGGCGCGGTGGTGTTCATGGGGCTCGGCAAGACCTTCCAGATCTGGGAACCCGAAGCGGCCGAGCGGCGCCGTGCCGAAGCGCGCGAGCGCGCCCGCGCCCGTGCCCTGACCCTGCCGGGCGGCGTCGCATGAGCGGCCACGCGCCGGTGATGCTGGCCGAGGTGCTGGCCGCGCTCGCGCCGCGCGACGGCGGCATTTATTGCGACGCGACGTTCGGCGGCGGCGGCTATGCCAGCGCCATCCTGGATGCCGCCGCCTGCACGCTGTGGGCGATCGACCGCGACCCGGACGCGATCGCCCGCGGCGCCGCCCTGCTGGCGCGCCATCCCGGACGGCTGCACCTGATCGAAGGCCGCTTCGGCACCATGCTGGCGCTGCTGCGCGAGGCCGGCGTTGCCCGACTCGACGGCATAGTGCTCGATCTCGGCGTGTCCTCGTTCCAGCTTGACGAGCCGGCGCGCGGCTTCAGCTTCCGCGCCGACGGGCCGCTCGATATGCGCATGGGCCGCGACGGGCCGACCGCCGCCGACCTCGTCAACACGCTGCCGGAACGCGCGCTTGCCGACACGCTGTTCGAACTGGGCGAGGAGCGGCGGGCACGGGCCATCGCGCGCGCCGTCGTGGCCGCACGGACCGAGGCGCCGATCACCACCACGGCGCGGCTCGCCGCCATCGTGCGCGCAGTGGTGCCGCCGGACCGCTCCGGCATCGACCCGGCGACGCGCAGCTTCCAGGCGCTGCGCATCCGGGTGAACGACGAGCTGGGCGAGGTCGTGCGCGCGCTGGATCAGGCGGCGCGGCTGCTGGCGCCCGGCGGGCGGCTGGTGGTGGTGGCGTTCCACTCGCTGGAGGACCGGCTGGTGAAGCGCTTCATGGCCGAAGCGGCGGGCCGCGCCCCGTCGCCCTCGCGCCACGACCCGGCGCGGCTGCGCGAGCGCGCCGCCCCCGCCTGGCGCCTGCTCACGCCGCACGCGCTGCGCCCGGGCGCGGCCGAGACCGCGGCCAATCCGCGCGCCCGCAGCGCCCGGCTGCGCGCGCTGGAACGGCTGGCGCCGCCGGCCGGGGCGTTTGGGACCGAGGAGGCGTCCGGCCGATGATCCGCCCCTTCACCTTCGTCGCCATGCTGCTCGCCGCCATCGCGGGCCTCTATCTCTATCAGGCCAAGCAGCAGGCGCGCGTGCTCGACCGCCAGATCAGCGACCTCCGCGCCGAGACCGAGGCGACGCACCAGCGCGCGGAAGTGCTGCGCGCGGAATACACGCTGCTGAACGACCCGACGCGGCTCGCCGAGCTGGTGAGCGCACATCTGCCCGATCTCAGGCCGACGCAGCCGGCGCAATGGACGTCGCTCGCCGAGCTGGAGCGGCGGCTGCCGCCGGTCGGTGAGGCGACCGCGGCGCCGGCGCCGCTGGAACCGGCCGTGCCGGACCCGACGCCGCCCGCCGCCGCCGCGCCAATCGCCGCCGCGCCCACGCCGTCGCCGACCCCGCGGCATCCGCCGCCGGTCGTCGCGCATGCGCCGGCGCCGCACCCGATCGTCGCGCTGGCGCGCGATCCGGCCGCGACACCGGCGCCGGTGCGCCCGACCGCGCGCGTCGCCGCGCCGTTGCCGCCGCCGAACCGCGCCGCCGCGCGTGCCGTCACGCCGACGACGCCGGTCCTGGTGTCGCTGCATCCGGCGCCGCGCCCGGTGGTGGCGGACAACGCGCCGCTGCTGGCGCAGGTGCCGGTGGTCGCCTCCGCGCTCGGCATGGCGCGCAGCATGCTGGCGCCGGTCGCGGTCACGCCGGCGAACGCCGCCACGCTGCCGTCGGCACAAAGCGGCGCCGGCCGGTGAGCATCCCGCAGCCGCGCGCGCCAGACCCCGGCGCGGCGCCGGCGCGCCGCTTCGGGGCGCCGCGCGATGCCGCCGTGCCGCGCATGGAGCATGTGCGCATCACCGCGCCCGACCTCGCGCGCCGCGCCATGATGGAGACGACGCGCGGCCGGCTGGTGCTGGCCGCCGCCGGCTTCGCGGTGCTGTTCGCGGCGCTGACGCTGAAGCTCACCGATGCGACGGTGCTGCGGCCGGTGCTGCCCAGGCCCGTCGCCCAGCACCGCGCCGATCCGCCGGCGCTGCCGCCGGGCGATCAGGCCAGCAACCCACCCGCGCCGGCGGCCCTCGACACCGGGCCGCACGCCCTGCGGGCCATGATCACCGACCGCAACGGCGAAATCCTCGCCGTCTCGCTCCCCACGGCCGGCCTCTATGCCAACCCGCGCGAGATGGCCGACCCCGCCGATGCCGCGCACAAGCTGGTTTCCGTGCTGCCGCGGCTGGACGAGGCGACGGTGCGCGCGCGGCTGTCGGAGGACAGGAAGCAGTTCATCTATCTGGAACGCCAGATCACGCCGCGCGAGGAGATGCGCATCAACGCGCTCGGCATCCCCGGCGTCTATTTCCAGTCGAGCGAGCGGCGGCACTACCCGCTCGGCCGCGTCGCCGCGCAGGTGCTCGGCGGCGTCGATGTGGACGGCCACGGCGTCGCCGGCGCCGAAGCGGCGTTCGAAAAGCGGCTGCGCAGCGACCCCTCGCCGCTGAAACTGTCGCTCGACGTGCGCGTGCAGGCGGTGGTGCGCGAGGAACTGCTGGCGGCGATGACCGATTTCGACGCGATCGGCGGCGCCGGCATCGTCATGGACGTC
>JAJZVE010000657.1 GCA_021845835.1 Pseudomonadota bacterium
GTGGAAAATCTTCAGCGGCAGGATCTGAATCCGATCGAGGAGGCCGAGGGATATCGGCGCCTGCTGGATGAGTTCGCGCTGTCGCAGGAAGCGCTGGGCGAAGCGGTCGGCAAGTCGCGCAGCCATGTCGCCAACACGTTGCGGCTGCTGCACCTGCCAGCGCGTGTCCAGGCCGAGGTCCGCGCTGGCGGCCTCAGCGCCGGCCATGCCCGCGCCTTGCTGGCCCACCCGGACCCGGAAAAAGCGGCGCTCCAGGTGATCGCGCGGGGCCTCAATGTCCGCCAGACGGAAGCTCTCGCCTCCCGCCCGGAAGCGCCGGCCGGCTCCGGATCGCTCGCCTCCTCGCGCAAGGATCCCGATATCGCCGCACTGGAAAGCACACTGGCCGCGCGCCTCGGCCTGCAGGTCACCATCACGCCCGACGGCGCCGGCGGCACGTTGCGCATCCGCTATCGCTCGCTCGATCAGTTGGAGGGGGTGCTGGCCCTGCTGGCTCCGGCGGACCCGCCGTCCGGCTGAACAGCCGCCCCGACTCGCCGACGGCCGGGCCGCCGACGCCCCGGGGCGATGTCTCCTCCGCAGACGAATGTGCTTGCGCGCGCCCCCTCCCGCCGCGCCCGGCGGGAGGGGGAATACGCTCACACCTTCCAGATCGACAGATACGGCGTGCCGCCGGACGTATGCCAGTTCCCCGAGGCAAATCCCTGCGCGGTGCCCTGATCGACCCCGGCGAACGTGACAGCGACGTCAGTGTGGCCGTCGCCGTTGAGACTGATATCGGCAGTCGCGCCGGTCTGCCCATTGGGGTCGGTCGCGGTGGTCCAGGTGATCGTTGATTTGAATTGATTGAAGCCGAGAATATTCACGACATCGCCACTGTGCATGTTGTCGATCTCGGCCCATCCGTCAGGACTGGTCGCGTCGACGTAGAACGTGTCGATCCCTGATCCGCCCTGCAAAATGTCCGTGCCGGGAGACGTGTAAAGGGTCTGGCCGGAGCTGCTGCTGGGGTCGCCGGCCGCGGTGAAGCTCGCCGCGCTGCCGCCGGTGGTCGTCTGCGAGGTGATCGGGCTGGCGCCCGCGGCGCTTCCCCCGCTCGCGTTGCCGTTGCTGCCCGACGCGCCGCCGCCGGAGCCGCCATTCCCGCCCGGCTCGCTGATCGACGCCCAGGCGACGTGCAGCCCGACCGAGGACGGAGTCGTGCTGTCCGGGCCGCCGCCGTACCAACTGTCATTGCTGGCGGCGACGAAACCAGAGATGCCCAGCCCCATCGGCTGGTTCGGGATGTGCTGGGTGGTGCTCCAGATCTGCTTGCCGTCCACGTAGAACGTCAACTGGTTGGGCTCCCAGTCCACGGCGTAGTCGTGCCACGAGTTGACGTTCACGCCGGTGTCGATCGTCTGGTACTGGTTCGACCCGTTGCTGCCGGCCCAGTGCAGGGTCATGTAGGCGTCACCCTGGCCGTTGGGAGCCTCCAGCAGATCGATCTCCGGCGGCCAGGAGTTGTTGTCCGGCCAGAGCAGGATCACCGGGCCTGTTCCCTGGCCGGGATCGACCTTGGCTTCCACCTGATACAGCCCGTACTCGCCGCCGGTCCATCCCTGGCCGATGCCGCCGGTCGTCCAACTACCGGAACTGTTCGTCGTGTTGATGGTCAGCCCGTTGTTCACCTGCACGTCGCCGTGGTCGTAGGTGAATGCGCCGTTACTACTGGTCCCGCCGTACATCACCGGCCAGTTGCTGCCGTTCAGCGATGTCCCGCTGAAATTATCGTAGAATACCTGGTTGTAATTGGTGGGCATATCACTCATGATGATGTCCTCGCTGTTCCGTGATGCACGCGGCCGTTATTGACACAACTGCGAGTGCGGCCGTCAACAAGCACAGCACTTTTTTCAGTCTTCAATCATAATGTTCATCGCCGAACATAGTACTCAATCTCAGGCTATTGTTAGGATCCCAGGTATTTCGGCACACATGCGGAAAGGCCACCCCACCCCGCGCCGCGCGTGGAGTCGACCTGCGTTGTTCCCGTCAGCCGAGAGTTTCCGCCTTGATGCACGATCCTGTGAGCTGTGCCCCGGACGCTGGCCGGAGCGCGCGTTCCGATCATGCGCTCTCGTCGCGCGGCTGTTCGCCGACAGTTGGCAACCGTTTGATCGCCGCACCGGCGCGACACACTTGGCGCGGACCTGCCGCCCGCGCTAGAGCATGGCGCACCGGGCCGAACTGCCCGGCCGAAGCGGCGCGCTGCCCGTGGCCGCTTCCCGAATCGCCCCGCTGCCTGCTGCTGGAGCTTTGCATGCGCCCCCTCGTCTCTCTCCTTGCCGTCGCGAGCCTGCTTGCCGGCCCGGCGCTCGCTCCCGCGGCGCTGGCCGAACCCTGCGCGCGGCCGACCGAGCTGCAGGCTTTCGAGGTCGCGAGCCTCAAGAGCGAGCTGATGGTCATCGCCATCGCCTGCCAGGCGCAGGAGCGCTACAATGATTTCGTGGCCCGTTACCGCCGCGACCTGCAGAGCGGCGAGCGCGTACTGAACGCCTACTTTGCCCGTACCGCCGGGCGTCGTGCCCAGCAGCGGCACGACGACTACATCACCAACCTGGCCAACACCCAGTCCGAAAGTGGCGTGCAGCAGGGGACGCTGTTCTGCCAGCAGCATATGGCCATGTTCGACGAGGTCATGGCGCTCAAGGAAGGCAAGGAGCTGCCGTCCTACGCCGAAAGCAAGTCGCTGGCGCAGCCGGTTGCGCCCGCAGCGTGTCCCGCGCCCAGCAAAAACCTGCACACCGCGTCAGACAAATAGACGCGCCGGCGGCAGCAGCAACGAACGAGACCGGGGCGCCCCTTCGGCCGCCCCGGAAACCTCGGCGCGAAGCGGCCCCCGCGACTACTTCAGCACAATCTCGACGCGCCGGTTCTGCGGCTCGCGCACGCCGGTCTCCGTCGGCACCAACAGGTGCGTGTCGCCGAAGCCCTGCACCGCGATCTCGTTCTGCGGCACGCCATCCCGCACCAGCTCCGCGGCAACGTTCTCCGCCCGCCGCATCGACAGCTTCTGATTGTAGGCGGCGGAACCGGCAGTATCCGTGTATCCGTTGACCTCGATGCGCGTCAGCTGCACGCGGCCGGCGTTCTGGGCGGCCTCGGCAATGATCTGGCGGGCGCGCTCCGTCAGGTCGGCCTTGTCGAAGTCGAAGAACACGAGATACGTCCGCGCCGGCGCAGGCGTCGGCGCTGCCACCGGGGTGGGCGCCGGGGCGGGCGCCGGCGCCGGGGCGGGCGGGGGCGCCGCGTTGAAGGCGTAGCGCAGCCCGACCAGAACCGCGTTGTTGTACTGGTTGCCGATCTTGACGCCGTGGTAGCTGAGGTCGTTGGCCGTCGCCATGAACCGGTACTCGACCGTCGCCGACAATCCCGGCACCGCCGGCACCGGCAGCGACAGGCCGAGAATGGCCTGTCCGGCCAGGTCGGCCTGATTGCCGCTGAATCCGGTCCCGGTCGCGGTCACGCCCTTGGTCAGGTCCTGCAGCACGCCGCCGACGCCGATCCCGACATAGGGAAAGACGTATTTCGAGCCGATGTCGAAGTCGTACAGGGCGTCCACGTATCCACCGAAGG
>JAJZVE010000658.1 GCA_021845835.1 Pseudomonadota bacterium
CGGTGAGCGAAAGCTGCTCGCCGTCGCCGAACAGGTTGTGATGCGTCCAGTTGGCGGTGACGCTGCCGCCGAGATCGGTCGAATAGGCGACGCCGAGCTGCACCGTGCGCGGCGGCCGTTCGGTGACGGCGACCTGCATCGGCAACTGGCCGGCGGCATCCAGCCCGTCGGTCGGCGCGATCCGCACGCTCGCGAAGATGCCGGTGCCGGCCAGATCGTCGCGCGCCTTCTGGATCGCGCGCGGGTCGTACTGCTCGCCCTGGTGGATCAGCAGGCGGCGGCGAACGTAGGCTTCGTTGGTGCGCCGGAGGCCGGCAATGCTGATCGGCCCGAGATCGACGCGCGGCCCGGCCTCCACCGCGAACGCCACGTCGAGCGTGCGCGCCGCGTCGTGCAGCGTCGCCACCGGCGCCCCCACCCTGGCGAGCGCGTGGCCGCCGTCGCGCAGCGCGGTCAGCAGCCGGCTCTGTGCCGCCACCACGTCGGCGGCAACCGCCGGCTGGCCGGGCGCAAGGTTCAGCGCCGCGCGCGCCGCTGCCGGCACCTCGCCGTTCAGCGTCACCTGGCCGAGATGGAACAGCGGGCCGGGCGTCAGCGTCACCGCGACCGGCACCCTGGCGGTCGCCGGCGCCGCGCTCAGCACCGCCAGCAGCTCCGGGTCGTCGAGCGGACGGCCGGCGACGGTGATGGCGACCTGGCCGTCGTAGTAGCCGAAGCTGTGCAGGGCGGCGCGGAAGCGGTCGCGGTCGGCGCGGGCGCGGGCGATCAGGGCGAACGGACCGACCGGCGCGCTGTCGCGCAGGCTGAGCAGCGTCGCGGCGTCATGCACCGCCGCGTCGAGGCCGGCGACACCGCTGGGCGCGATCGCGACCGTGTAGGGGACCGGGTCCGCCGCCCGCCCGTGTGGCACCGACGCTGCCAGGACCCCGGCCAGCAGGCCGAACAGCGCGGACCGCCAGAAGCGGCGGGCGAGGGGGCGGTGCGACATGTGCCGGCCAGAACGTGCCGCCGCCGGCACCGTTGGCAAGCATGAAATCGCCGCGGCGGCGCCGCCACGGGTCCGCCGGGATCGGCAAACATCACGATGCTGTCATTGTCGGTCGCCGCGGCGCGGGCTATGCCAGGGCATCATGCTGCCTGCCCCGCGCCGCCTGAAGGCCAAGCGCCTGCCCCTGCTGCACCGCCCTGCCGAAAGCATCGAAGAGGGCTGGAACGCGCTTGCCTGGCCGGGCCAGCGCCGCATCGCGCGCCGGCTTCGCGCGATCCGGCGCGGCATCGCGATCCTGCTGTGGACGCTGCTGTGCATGCCGGTGCAGGCGGTGCTGCTGGCGCTGCCCGGTCCCGCCAAGGTGTCGTTCGCGCGGGTCTATTGGGCCGGGGTGTGCCGGCTGCTCGGCCTGCGCGTACGCGTGATCGGCGCGCGCCTCAAACGGCAGGCGGCGGGCGGGCGGCCGGTCGTTTATGTTTCCAACCATTCCTCCTGGGTCGATGTGCCGGTGCTCGGCGGCCGGCTGAAGGCCTGCTTCATCGCCAAGGAGGAAGTGGCGCGCTGGCCGCTGATCGCCTGGGTGGCGCGGCTCGGCCGCAGCGTGTTCGTGCGCCGCCAGCGCACCAGCACGGTGCGCGAGCGCGACGACATGCGCGCGCGGCTCGCCGCCGGCGACAGCCTGTTCCTGTTTCCGGAGGGCACCACCTCCGACGGCTCGCGGGTGCTGCCGTTCCGTTCCGCGTTCTTCTCGGTGGTCGAGGTGCCGGTGACGGCGGACGGCCGGCCGCCTTTGGTGCAGCCGGTCTCCGTCGTGTACGACCGGCTGGCCTATCTGCCGGCCGGGCGGGCGACGCGGCCGCTGTTCGCCTGGTACGGCGACATGGATATCGGCTCGCATTTCTGGCGCCTTGCGCAGCATCGCGGCCTGCGCGTGACGGTGCTGCTGCACGCCCCGCTCGACCCGGCGACGTTCCCGAGCCGCAAGGCGCTGGCGCAGGCGACCTGGACCGCGGTGGCGGCGGGGGCGGCGGCGCTGCGGCAGAACCGCCCGGCGCGCCCGATCACGGCGGGCGCCGATGCCGGCGCGGCGGAGGCGTCGGATTCGCCCGCGTTCGCGTGACGGTTTTGCGATACCGGCACCCTTATGCTTGACAGGACCACGGACGATGCGGCGAGACTGGCCGCCACCGCGGCGCTGGACGGATTGAGCGACATGCCGGCATGACGGCCAATACCAGGCGCCTGCACGTCATCACCTGGGGCTGCCAGATGAACGTGTACGACAGCGCCCGCATGCAGGACGTGCTGGCCCCGCTCGGCTACGCCCCGGCCGACCGCCCGGAGGGGGCGGACATGGTGATCCTCAACACCTGCCATATCCGCGACAAGGCGGCGGAGAAGGTGTTTTCCGAACTCGGCCGGCTGCGCGCGCTGAAAGACGCCAAGGCCGCGGCCGGCGGGCGCATGATCCTCGCCGTCGCCGGCTGCGTGGCGCAGGCCGAAGGGGCGGAGCTGCTCGCCCGCGCGCCGTTCGTCGATGTGGTGCTCGGCCCGCAGACCTATCACCGCCTGCCCGAGATGGTCGCCCGCGCCAGCCGCGACGCGGGCGCCGTGATCGAAACCGACTTCCCGCCCGAGGACAAGTTCGACCACCTGCCCGACCCGGACGCGGCGCAGGGACCGGGCGCGTTCCTGACCGTGCAGGAGGGCTGCGACAAGTTCTGCAGCTTCTGCGTCGTCCCGTACACCCGCGGCGCCGAACAGAGCCGGCCGATGGCGGCGGTGCTGGCGGAGGCGCGGCGGCTGGTGGCGCTCGGCGCGCGCGAGATCACGTTGCTGGGGCAGAACGTGAACGCCTGGCACGGTGCGCCGGGCGGACTCGGGGAATTGATAAGACAACTTGCATTAATCCCCGGACTGGCGCGGATTCGCTATACCACGTCGCATCCGCGTGACCTGGACGCGGGGCTGATCGCGGCGCATCGCGAGGTGCCGCAGTTGATGCCGTTCCTGCATCTGCCGGTGCAGTCGGGCAGCGACCGCATGCTGGCGGCAATGAACCGGCGGCACACGGCGTCCGACTATCTGCGCCTCGTGGAGCGGCTGCGCGCGGCGCGGCCGGACCTCGGCCTGTCGTCGGATTTCATCGTCGGCCATCCCGGCGAGACGGAGGCGGATTTCCGCGCCACGATGGATCTGGTGCGCGCGGTCGGGTTCGCGCAGGCGTTCAGCTTCAGGTATTCGGCCCGTCCGGGCACCCCGGCCGCCGCCGCGCCCGGCCAGATTGCCGAGGCCGCGAAAGACGCGCGGCTGCAGGAACTGCAGGCATTGCTGCGCGAGCAGCAGGCGGCGTTCAACGCCGACTGCGTCGGCCGCAGCATCGAGGTGCTGGTGACTGGTCCCGGCCGCCACCAGGGCCAGATCGCCGGCCGCTCGCCCTGGCTGCAGCCGGTGCATTTTATCGGGCCTGAATCGCTGATCGGCCGTCTGGCGCGGGTGAAGATTGCCGCCGCGCATCCCAACTCTCTGTCCGCAACCCTTCTGCACCAAGAGGAGCACCTGCAAGCTTGAGCGACCTCGCCGCGACCCCGGCTGACCGTTCCCCCCTTGACCGCAACGCGGCGAA
>JAJZVE010000659.1 GCA_021845835.1 Pseudomonadota bacterium
TCCAGCAGCTTGGCGATCTCAGCCGAGACCTGGTCGGCGGCGACGGCAAGGGCGGCGTCGAGATGGACATATCGCTGCGTGACGCCGCGCGATGTGTGGCCCAGCAATCCGGCGATCGTCAGCTCGGAGAACCCCAGATCGCCAGCGATGCTGGCGAAGGTGTGTCGGAGGACGTGCGGGGTCACTCCGGACAGTTTCGCCTTCGCGCAAACCCGCTCGAGCACCCGAACGACGCCGATGAAATGCCCATCGCCGACATCGGCCGGGAACACGTAGGGCGAATGCTCCTGGACCGGCTGGCTCTCGATACATTGGATGGCCGCCCCGCCGACGACCCGGAGCTGTTCGCCGCTCTTCGTGTCGGGGAAGTGGATGGCGCGTTCCTGCCGATTGAGCCAAGCCCTCTGCAAGCTCAGCGCCTCCATCCGCCGGAACCCCGTCAGCAGCATGAGCCGGATGGCGCCGAGCCCCGTCGGATGCTCACCGTTCGCCATCAACTGCCGCATGACCTTGCCGAGATGGCGAACCTCGTCCGCGCTCAACCGGCGCTTGACCTTGCGTGACGCCATCTGACGCACGCCCGATGCCGGATTCTTCTCGATGAGGCCAAGCCGCGTAGCGTGACCAAGCAACGCCCGAAAAGTGCTGATCGCACGGGCTGCGACGCCGGCGCCGCCGGTTGAGCGCCCGCCACGGCCCTGCGCTTTCTTCCCGCGCGCCGACTTGCCGGCGGCGATGTCGGCCTGCATCGCCTCGATGTCTCGCAAGGTGATGTTGCTCACGAGGCGCGGCCCCAGCAGGGGCTTGATATGCGTCTCGATCCGGCTTCGATCCATCGCGATGCTGGTCGCCTTGATGGGCCGACGATTGCGCCCGAGAAGGCGACCCTCGCCAGCCTCCTTCAGATACCAGTCACACACGTCGGCGACGGTCATGCCGTTGCGAATGATGTGACGATCGGCCCAACGGAAACGGGTGGCTGTTTGTAACAGCGCCATCGCTCAAGATCCTTGTACTTAATGGACGGCGGCGTACATGACCCTTTCTTCGTTCGCTTCCAGCCCGGAGAATTCCTCGACGATCCTCCCCTGGCGCGCGACCAGCAAACGGTCCGACAGCAACAGAACTTCCGGCAAATAGGACGAAATCACCACCACCGCCTTGCCCTCGTCCGCAAGCCGGTTGATGATCTGGTGGATTTCTGCGATCGCCCCTACATCCACGCCGCGGGTCGGCTCGTCGAAGATGATGAGATCCGGCTCCTGCACCAGTGATTTCGCGATGACAACCTTCTGCTGATTGCCGCCGGACAGCTCGATGACGCGCATGTTGCGGCTGACGGCACGAATGCTCAGATACTTGATCCACTTAGCGCCAACGGCGTCGATCTCTCGCTTACGCAGCCAGAACTTCGCCATTCCCGCCTTGGCAAGCTTGCTGACGAAGATGTTGTTGTTGATCGACATCGTCTCGAAGAAGCCTTCGACCTTCCGGTCCTCGGTAATGTAGGCAATGCCGTCGCGAATGGCCGGTGCTGGCACGCGATAGCGCACCGGCCGCTCACCGAGCATTACCTTGCCGCCGTGCTTGTAGTTGCGCTTGATAATGCCGGAGACGACCTTGAAAGTCTCGGTGCGCCCGGACCCCACTAAGCCGAAAATGCCCGTGATCTGGCCAGCAAACACGGATAACGAATTATTCTTGACCATGTTGCCGACGCGCAGGTTCTGCACGCTTGCGACCAGCGGCCCGGCCGGGCGAACCGATTGCTTCCGCGCACCGTACAGCTCAGTCGA
Organism: Pseudomonadota bacterium; assembly: GCA_021845835.1. Next base: position 1,797 of record JAJZVE010000659.1, read on the forward strand.
CAGATCGCGCCCCACCATGGCCTGGATGATCTTGTGACGGTCCATGTTGCGCGTAAGATCGGTCAGAACATGCTTGCCGTCGCGCAGCACGGTGATGCGGTCGGAGATGGCGAGTGCTTCTTCGAGCGCATGCGAGATAAAAATGACGGAGACGCCACGCTCCTTCAGCGTATGCACCAAATGGAAGAAATGCCGCTTCTCCTCGGGCGTCAGCGTTGCGGTCGGTTCGTCGAAGACGATGATGCGCGCCCTGAGCAGAACCGCGCGCGCGATCTCCACCATCTGCTTCTGCGCTGCCCCCAGCGACGCGACCATCGCGGTAGGTGCCACGGCGAAGCTAAGCGACTGCATAAACTGCTGCGCAGCAATATTGATCCCGCGGACGCGGTTGAAGAATTTCTCGTGACCCAGGAACAGATTCTGCGCCACCGTCATCGACTGTACGAGGCTGGTCTCCTGGAACACCATCGCGATGCCCAGGTTGAGCGCCTCCGACGGCGTCTTGAGTTGTACCTCGCGCCCTTCCAACAGTACCATACCCGAGCTCGCAGGCACCACGCCGGCAATGATCTTGGTCAGCGTCGACTTGCCAGCACCGTTCTCGCCCAGCAGCGCATGAATCTCGCCGCGTAACAGCGTGAAGTCGATATTCTCGAGCGCCAGCGCGCGGCCGTAGACCTTGGTGATCCGGCGCAGCTCCAGGATGGCATTCATCGGGCAAGTCCCTCCCTCACCTGCGGCACCGAGAGCTTTAAGATGCGACTTGCGCCTTTCGAGATAACGAACAGATCGTCCCCTCGCTGCGCCATGGCAACGATACCGTGATTCTGCCCTCCGACGCGACTGTGCAGCCCATATTGCGGGATGAAGTCTGCGCCGAACCGGATCACCAGCCCATAGGATCGCGGTGGTGCCCAGGGCTTGAGAATACCCATCTGCTTCACGCCGCCGCCCTGCAGCGGCTCCAGGAAGTCGTGGCCGGAACTTAGCGCCGGCGCGACCCAGTAGCGCGGATCGACGGTGCGCATCATCTCGCGCCGATAATCGTCCTCGCAGAGAACGAACTCAACCAACTGCGTGCGGCAAGCGAACAGCGAGAGCCAGAAGCCGCCACCATCCGCCGGCGCAAAGCGTCCCGGATATCCCGGCAGGCCGCTGAACACGGGCTTGACCACCCCTCTGTCCACGATGTCGATGCGATGGCGCCAGCTCTCCGACACCAGGATACGCTCCTGGGGATCGGAAAACACCCCGAACGCATAGGACAGGCCAGCAACCAGCGTGGTTGTCTGCTCCGACCCCGGTCGGTGCTGCAGCACCCGTCCCGACCGACCCTTCTCCAGCAGGTCGTGAGTCCATTGCTGATAGAGCCATGTCGCGGAGCCGTCGGAGATCAGCAGCGTGCCGTCGGCCGCGACATGCAGGGCATTGACCGACGTCAGCTTGCGCCCATCGCATCGCTCGATAAGCCGACGCTCGGCCAACGGCTTGTCGATCACCACGGCATTGCCGATTGCCACCGCCAGCGTTCCATCTGGAAACATCGCTAGCGCGGTCACCTCGCGGTCGTAGCGGGCGCGCTCAGTAAAGGTTCCGTCCGTTCCGAGGTGGAAAACGCTATTCCCGCATGCGGCGTAGAGGGCACCATCGTGGCCCAGCGCGAGGTCTTCCAGGCCGGCACGCTCAGCGAAGACCGACGCTTCCTCAATGATATTGTTCGGCTTCAGCGCGCCGTCCATGATCGGGATCGACAATCGCTCATCGCGATCGCCGAAAATTGCTACCTTGATGCGCGAGATGAGGTTATTCATGGTAGA
>JAJZVE010000660.1 GCA_021845835.1 Pseudomonadota bacterium
CGGTGGATCCGGTCCGATTTCCGCACCAGCGCGTCGAGCACGCGATCCTCGGGCCGCTGCGGGAACACGAAGTAGCGGCAGGTGACCACGGGTGCAGGCTGGAGCTTGCGGTCGATGCGGCCGTTGCGCTGCTCCAGGCGGCTGGGATTCCAAGGCAGATCGAAATGCACCAGATCGTGGCAGTGGCGCTGGAGATTGATGCCTTCCCGCGCTGCATCGGTCGCGATCAGGATGCGCAGCGGGTGCTTGTCGGGCGGGCTGTTGAAGGCCCGCTTCAACTCCTCCCTCCGCGCAGTGGATTGGATCTCGCCAGTATAGATCGCAATCCTTGCGTCAGCCTCGGCCGTGTGGGCGATCGCGGCGCGCAACTTTCGTTCGATGTAGCGGCGGGTATCTTCCCACTCCGTGAAGATCAGCAGACGGGTTGTATTCCAGGTACCACGGCCGGCGTGCAGACCGGGACACATTTCTTGCTCGATCCAGTCGATCAGCCACGCGATACGGCGGTCGGGCTGATCGCGATGGATTTCGGCGATCTGCTCCATCTCGCGGACCAGCGCGAGTTCGGCTTCCAGACCAGTGGTGCGCGAGGCGGCGGCAGCGATCAGGGTCGCATCAGTCACGGCGGCATCGCGCGCCGCGTCTTCGTTTTCGTGATCCCCGATGGCAGGCTCATCGTCGGCGGTTGGCGGAGCGAATAGTCCGGGAGACGGTGCCTGGCGCGGCGGGAGTTCTTTGGCTTCCGCTCGTTCCAGAGCCTGGCGGTGTACCCGGATCGTGTGGGCAAACGCCTCAATCGAAGAGAGCAGGCGCTGCTGTAGGTGCGACAACACGATGGTGGCTGTCGTCTGGGCTGAGCGAGCGGCAGCGGATAGGCGCGCTTCGCGGATGTCTCGCAACTCGGAGAGTTTGGCGGCGAGTACCAATTCAGGCGCGTCAGACGCCAGTCCGTCGATTGGGATTTCCTTGACGTCACGCTGCGGGAAGCCGCCCTGGATGACGCGGATGTCCTCCTTCAGGCGCCGGACCATCACGGCGTCGAGGTTGCTCTTGAGAACCTTCTGGCCGCGAAGGAACCGCTGCGGATCAAGCAGCTCCAACAAGGCGGAAAAGCTGTTGGAATGGCCATTATGCGGGGTGGCCGAGAGGAACAAGCGGTGCTCGAAGTGCCCGGCGAGGTCCCGCATCGCCTTCGTGAAGTCGCTGTCGATGGCGTATTTGGCGCCGCTGGCGGGTGCGGCGTGGTGTGCCTCGTCGAAGATCAGAAGCGTTTTGGGTCGGATGTAACCACTCTCCGAGAGCCAGGCGCGCATGTCGGCGGTGTAGGCTTCATCGATCAGAAGCCGATGGGAGACCAGGAACCGGTTGTGCGTGCGCCAGGCATTGACCCCGTATCCGCGCTCCCGTCGGACCCGCGCCAGATAGTCCCGATCGAGAATGACGAATGAGAGACCGAAACGAATCTCCATTTCGTCTCGCCACTGCGGCAGCATCCCTGGGGGCGCGGCCACCACGATCGTGTCGATCCGGCGGCGCAGCAAGAGTTCCCGAGCGATCAGCCCAGCCTCGATCGTCTTCCCCAGCCCAACGTCGTCGGCGATGAACAGGTTGACGCGCGGCAGCTGCAAGGCCTTGCGCAACGGCTCAAGTTGATACGCGTCAAGCTTGATGCCGGCACGGAACGGGGCCTGCAGCAGTGCGGGATCGGTGGCCGTGACAGCGGACCACCGCAAGGTATGCAAATAGGCGGCGAAGCTGTGGGGGTTGTCGAATGAATCCCCGCCGATGCGCTCCCAAAGATCATCCCCGACCACCGCGGCGTCGAGTTCGGCCTTCCACAGTACCTCCAGGCGCTCTCCCTGGGCGTCATCCTCAACGCAGGACAGACTGACCAGCGGAGATTCGTTCGGATCGGGCGGGGCGACCGTTTCCTCGACCAGCCAATGACGATGCCGAACACGGACGAATGCACCTGAGGCGGGGAGAGCGGAGGACACGGTCTGGTCTACGGCTCCGAAACGGGAGGGATGACGAGTCGGATGGCGGGCCGTCAGCAAGCCACGGGCAAGCCGGATCGGCAAGGCTTGGACTGGCGGTCGTGCAGTCGCGCAGCAACGGTACTGGGTACGCTGCGGTTATCCCGAAGAAGCCGCACCGGCTCTGGCGAGTTGTTTGTCGAGTGTGACGAGCCCGGCGCCCAGCCGCTGGGCCAGCCACAGATAGCTTGCATCGTAGGCAGTGAGACCGGTGGTCTCGGCGAGTTCCAAGGCAGCGTGGTGATCCACGGCAACTTCCTCGACGTTGAGCCGGTCGTAGAGGTGGAACGCTGCCGTCAGGGCGTCGCGCTGCTCCGGATGGCGGCGGCACTTGATGAGGCAGACGTTGGCCAGCTCGAAGGGCAGCAGCCCAGGCGCCACGAGGCGAGAGTCGGCGAGTTGCGCGGCTACGGCATCGGCCTCTGGCTCGCCGAAGAGCAGGGCGGCGATGGCGGAGGCGTCAACCACCTTGACGGGCATCGCGATCGGCGCGGACCAGGGCAGCGGCTTCGCTGGGGGTGTGGACGCCAAGGCGGCGCACCTCGGCCAGAATATCGGCGGGTGTGGCAGGGCGGTCCTCCCGCGCGGCCGCCTCGATGATGGCCAGCAGTTCCCCCTGTAGGGAGCGATGATGCCGCTCGGCCCGCTGCCGCAGCCGGTGGACGACCTCGTCTGGCGCGTTCTTGATGGAGAGGTTCATGGGCATGGTTCCAAATCGGCTCCAAAATCGAATTTGTCAATCTGGCCGCGCGATGCGGGCGCTGCCAGGGTCGGCCGCTGGGCGGGAGGTGTCTGTCACCGGTTCCACGTGCGGGGCGATGTCTCGGGCTTGGCTGCCCGGGCGCTGGCGATCGACGGCCGCTTTTCCAGCGAGCAGGGCCTCGATCTCGGCCGACACCCAGTCGGCGGCTAGGCGCAAGGCCTCATCGATATGGACGTAGGCTGCGTGACGCCCCGGGCAGCGTGGCCCAAGAGGGTGGCGATCATCAGTTCCGAGAAGTCGAGATCGGCCGCCGCACTGGCGAAGGTGTGGCGCGCCTGGATCCAAAGCCAACCTGCCCTGACGGAATCGAACCCGCACATCAGAACGTCGTGATGGTCTTGTTGTTGGTATGGGCCAGGACAAAGAGGCTGAGAAACCTCTATTTTTGAACATTTTAGCGGGCAAACGCGATTCCGCCCCTGGCCTTTTTGTACGCTACAGCTTCTTTTTACCGCCCATTCTTCGCCAGGACCCGCGACTCACCGACTGTTGCCCGGCCAGGACGCCTTTTACCATCCAGCGCGGCCATAATCCTGGCACCGATCGCGTCAGCCGCTTCATGAAGTGGGGAGGCCGCAAGATGGGCGTGGCGGGCGGTAGTCGCCGGTTGGGAGTGCCCCAACAGGGCGCCAATAACCGGAAGGCTCAGACCGTCGGCCGCGCCAACGCTGGCATAGCTATGTCGAAGATCGTGCAGGCGCAGAGCATCGATCTTGGCGATCTTGCATACGCGCTCCCAGCTCTTTCGCAGCGAGACAATCGGTTTCCCAGGACGGTCGCCCGGGAATACGTATTCCGTCCC